>DATJYL010000203.1 GCA_035499655.1 Pirellulales bacterium | reverse complement strand
GCCATAGATTTGCCACCTGCTTCCGATCGCTTCGCTACCGACAAGGGCACGGAAGTCCCCGACTTCCGCCGCGAAGTAGTGCCATTGCTGGGCCGACTCGGTTGTAATACGCGCGCTTGCCACGGTAGCTTTCAAGGTCGGGGTGGATTTCGTCTTTCGCTCTTCGGTTACGACCTCGATGCCGACCATCAAGCGCTCCTGGCCGGTAATCCGCCCCGCGCTAATCGTGATGACCCGGAAGCCAGCTTAATGCTTCGTAAGCCCACGTTGCTCGAGGATCATGAAGGTGGTCAACGGATGTCGGTCGGGTCGTGGGAATATAATCTGCTTCGGAAATGGATTGCCGGCGGTGCCCAGGCGACCCTTCCCGAAAGTGCTGAATTGGAACGAATCACGGTCACCCCTTCGGCGTATCGCTTCCATCAATGTGGCGATACCTTTCAGTTGCGCGCCGTTGCCCATTGGTCGGACGGGTCAAGCGAAGATGTGACGTGCCTGTGTCGGTTTCGCAGTAACGACGATTCCATAGCCTCGGTGGATGCGAACGGTTTAGTGACGGCCCTGCGCGCAGGCGATACAGACATTGTGACGTTCTATGACAAGGGCATCGTACCGGTTCAAGCGTATTTGCCGGTTTCGGAACTGGTGGATGCGAAGTTCCCACCGGTTCCCACACCCACGAAAATCGATGAGCTGGTTGTCGCGAAGCTTCGTAGCCTGGGAATTGTTCCTTCGGAGTTATGTAAGGATACCGAGTTTCTACGCCGGGCTAGTCTTGACATCACCGGTACGCTGCCCTCCGCCGGTGAAGTGAAAGCATTCATCGCTGATGCGTCACAGGATAAGCGTCTGCGGAAGGTGGACGAATTGTTAGATCGACCGACCTATGCTGCCTGGTGGACCACCAAGTTGTGCGATCTGACGGGTGACAATCCACAATATCTGAAGCAGGCCGTGCAGTACACCGATGCTGATTCGGACGTCGCGGCAGCCCAGTGGTATTACTGGATTTATCAACGCGTGCAGGACAACCAACCCTATGACAAGCTCGTTGCCGGACTCGTGCTGGCGGCCAGTCGCGATCCAGGCCAGACCTATGAGGATTATTGCCGGGAATTGGTTGCTCAATCGCATGGGAATCCGACTGCTTTCGCACAGCACCAAACGATGCCTTGGTATTGGGTCCGCAGCAACTTTCGCAAGCCCGAAGAAATGGCATTGGGTTTTTGTTACACGTTTATGGGAATTCAGCTGCAATGTGCTCAATGTCACAAACACCCCTTCGACCAATGGACCCAACAGGACTTTGCACAATTTGCCAAATTATTCAACCGGGTTGCCTATGGCGTGGCGCCCGATGCCAAACAAGACTATGACCGACTTCTAAAAGAGGCCGATCTGGACCCGAAGGCGAACAAGCGGGAAAATCACGAGAAACTCGTGCAGGCCTTCCAGGATGGCAAAGTTATTCCACAGCAAGAATTATTCGTCGCTACCACAGACGCGACGCAGAAAGCAAACAGCAAACGAAAAGTGCAACTCGCCGGTCAAGTGAGCACCACCAAGGATGCCAAGTTACTGGGGGGTGAAACGGTCGATCTTTCGCAATACGACGATCCACGACGCGCCGTGTTTGAATGGCTGCAGCGCGATGCAGACCGTTATTTTGCCCGGGTATTTGTGAACCGTGTTTGGGCCAACTATTTTGGCGTTGGCATCGTCGATCCGCCCGACGACCTCAATTTGGCCAATCCGCCGAGCAATCCCGAGTTACTGGATTATCTCACCCGGGCGTTCATCGATCATGGATATGACATGAAATGGCTCCACCACGAAATCGTTTGCAGCCGCACTTATCAACTCAGTTGGAAACCAAATGACACGAACCGTCTCGATCAACGCCATTTTAGCCATGCGCTGCCCCGACGTCTTCCGGCGGAAGTACTGTACGATGCATTGCTGCAAGCTACGGCCAACCGCCTGGACAACGCGACCATGGCCGTGAGACTCGAGGGACGGTCGATTGGTCCCCCAGCTGGCGCCGCAGACGTGCTGAAAAGAGGTCGGTCCGACAACGGAAGATATGCGCTGACAGTATTTGGGAAACCGAGTCGAACGATGAATTGTGATTGTGAGCGCTCCAATGCGCCAAGCCTATTGCAGACGCTCTATCTGCGCAACGACAATGATTCGCTGCAATTAATTGAGCGCGAGCGAAGTTGGCTACGAGAATTGACAAGTGCACAGAATTCGGCCCCGCAGAATATCACGCTCCCTGGCAGACAATCCAAGGAAATAGCTTTGAACTCGCTGACTTCAGTCACGCCACTTGCAAACGTCGAGGACATTGTTCGGGAGGCGTATTTGCGCACCTTGAGCCGGCCGCCCAGTGGAGATGAATTGTCTATCGCTGAACATTCGTTGCAAGACGCCACCCCTGAACGAGACGGATTGCGCGACTTATTATGGGCCCTCGTAAACACTAAGGAATTCATTACCAACCACTAAGTTCAAAAAGATCGGATTGCTGAAACAATCATGCAAGCCACGAACTATTCCTCGCGCACCACAACGCGTTTCTTCATCAACTCATAATGATAGGTCTCCTTCCATGAAGTTGCATTACCTGTGTAGTGGCATTCGGCGCCGTGATTTCATTAAGGCCGGCGTATTGGGGAGCATGGGCATTTCGTTGGCAGGCTATCTCCGGTTAGCGCGCTCGGGCGAGCTGGAATCCACGCAGGCTAAAAGTGCGATCTTTATCAATTTAGCGGGGGGGCCATCACATCTTGATACGTTTGATATGAAACCACAGGCTCCGAGCGAGTATCGAGGCGAATTCAGTCCAATTCCAACCAATGTGCCTGGCATTCAGTTCTGCGAGCATCTGCCCAAGCTGGCCCACTGCACCGACCTGTTTGCTATTCTGCGCGGAGTAAGTCACTCGCTCGCCGCCCATGCGCTGGGCACGCTGTACATGAACACCGGCAATCGACCGATCCAATCGCTAAGTTATCCTGGTTACGGCGCCGTGGTCAGCAAAGAGCGACCGGGTGATCCCGAGCTGCCAGCGTTTGTCGCGATTCCGGACACGCCACAATCGGGAGGCTATCTGGGCGTCCAGTTCGCGCCTTTACAAACCAACGCGGTGCCTGTGGCAGGCAAACCATTTTCGGTAAGAGGTATTGCGCCGAACAAGGAGATTCCTGCTCCGGCGCTGGAACGACGACAGAAACTACTTTCCGATTTGGATACGGTATTTAATGGCTTGGAGAAGAACGATGATTTAATCAGTGGCCTGGATGAGTTCTCCGTCGAAGCCTACCAAATCATTACGTCGCCAAAAGCGCGGGAGGCATTCGATCTGTCTCAGGAACCGACCGCGGTTGCTGAGCGATTCGGCAAACATCCCTTTGGACAAAGCTGCTTGCTGGCGGTCCGACTGGTTGCGGCTGGTGTCCGATTTGTCACCGTGAACTTCGGAGGCTGGGACACCCACAGCAACAACTTTGAACAGTTGAAAAATGGCAAGTTGGCGCAACTTGACGATGGGTTATCTGCAACCTTCACCCACCTGGCCGAACAGGGTTTGCTGGAAAGCACCTCCGTCTTTGTCACCGGCGAGTTTGGACGCACTCCCAAAATCAACCCCAGGGCGGGAAGGGATCACTGGCCGCAGGCCATGGTGGTATTGCTCGGAGGTGGAGGCATGAAAGGGGGGCAAGTTATCGGCGCCAGCGATGACCGCGGCATGGCCCCAGTCGGCGATCTCATCACCCCGGAAGCGGTGGCGGCGTCATTTTATCACAGTCTGGGCATCGATTTTACTAAAGAATACCGCACTCCCACAGGCAGGCCCGTCATGATTGTCCGTGAGGGACGAATCATCCAACAGCTTTTCAGTTAAACGCAAGCTGCAACCGGCTTTGCATAATATCTCACGTCAAGCCACAAAATGATGAAGATTGCAGCGGTGCTGTCGCAACAGATCGCGACGGCACCATCGTTTTTGTGCAAAGCCATGCCCACGGCCCGGCGTGGGCATGCGGTGAAACTGTTTGGTCCCTAAGCCCTTAATCGAGCCTCAGGCATGGTCCAAGTGATCGCCAAATTGATTAGATTTAGCCTTTGATTCTAATTTCAATAAAACATTTCGGTTTTGCTCAAACAATCTACAAAGTGCTTGCAAACTAAAGAATCCAGCTTAAAGTAAGGAAACTAGACTTTAGACTTACCCCCTTATTGTAGCAGACGCCACTTTTTACCTCCCCAGAGCGGGGCCATCCTCCATTCTTGTGACTACCCCCATCGTTATTAGATGGTCTTCCAACGACCACGACGATGCGCCAGGTAGTTTAAAAAATCGCATTTGGCGATCGCCAACAGTCCTCAGTCCACGCCCACTTTGAAATTCATCTAAGAATCCCGGACGATAAAAAGGAGAACTGGATGCCAATTCTTACATCTGAGACGAACCTCTACCCAGTGAATCTTTTGGAAACCCCGCACCTTGATCGCAGTTGTGAAAAATGTCTCTCGGATTGGTGGGTATTCTATACACGGGCGCGTCAGGAAAAGAGCCTGTCCCGCGATCTGCTGCAGCGCGAGATTCCCTTTTACTTGCCGCTGGTGCCGCGTCGATTGCTCATTCGCGGCCGCCCTGTTCACTCGCTCGTTCCTTTGTTCACTGGATACGTGTTCGTTTTCGGCTCGGACGACGACCGTGTGCGGGCGTTAATGACCAATCGCGTGGCCCAAGTATTCCCGGTCATGGATGCGGAGCAACTGCGCGGCGACTTACTTAAAATTCAATTGCTGATTGAAAGCGGGGCAGCACTGACCGTTGAATCGCAGCTAGCGCCTCATCAACACGTACGCATTCGCGCAGGCGCGCTGGCTGGTTTGGAAGGGAGTGTCATCAGGCGTAAGAACGAAACACGGCTCATGGTCTGGGTGACCATGCTCCAGCAAGGAGTATCGTTGGAGATTGATGATTACCTCCTCGAGCCTGTAGGTTGAATTTCTATCCGTAAACACCAATGCAGGAGCGAAGGCGCCGAGAAATGATCGGGGCAACGATACTGTTTCGAAGCCACGTCGGAGGGGTAGAGCAGTGGTTCCCTGGAAGAAATTTGCGGAGCTGCCCGGCGGACTCATGTCACCACCGGAGAGCTTGACGGTCGCGGTGTTGGAGCCTTCATCTCCCAATTAACGTAGTAGCTGGGGGGATGCGGGAGCGGGAGCTGCGCCGCTTGACTGCAAGAAGTACCCTGGGGGGAGCGGAGCGTCGGATTCCGTTGCGGATGCGACAGGGGCACCCGACTCAGCGCGATGTGCAGCTGCAGGTGCATGAGCGGGAACGGTTGGTTCCGGCCTGCTGGAACTCGCTGGTGCGGGACTTTGTAAAGCTGGCGGCGGCAAAGGCAATTGCTCTGGATCCGAAAGATCTTGTTTTTCGCGGTGCTCTGGCAGCGGCAACTCCTCGAGCGACGACGACTGGTCCGGGACTGTGGATGGCCCCAACTGAGAGCAATCCGTACCCCACGGTGTCCACGAAGTGGGATGGTAGCCGTGACACACCGGATCCAAAGGTGCTACGCAATAAGCTTGGCAACCATAGCACCAGTTGGCTGGATCCAATGGTGCGATGCACTCCGGTTCACACGGCATAGAGCATGTTGGCGCGCTGGCCGTGGGCCGTTGACAGGGACCCACACAGCCACCGACCAGCAGGGCACAGAACCCTGCCGCAGAGGCTTTCAGCCACATTCCCCCGAATTCTTTCATGCCCGTTTCACTCCTCGCCTTCCGCCTCGATCAATCGTAACGGTGTTCCGTCGAAAAAGATCAGAACCCGCCCCCGTTGTTGCCATTCCCACCGTTTTTCAGGTTAAACACTGTGCTGCTACCCAACAATGTGATGCCAAACACGCGTTCGATCGGCGAAATGATTTTCGCTAGGCAATTGTCGAGCGAGACCAGCTTATCTTCCGCGACATAGACTCGATCGCCAGGCAGCAACTGATAGTTCGTCGTTGCATCGCCGCGCTGTGAAATGGCACACCAGTCGACGGGCAGAATTTGGTCGTGACCTTCGCACGTGTGACCAGGCCGAGCAACCCAAATCTTGGTCGAAGATACCGACGTAAATCCGCTGATTTGAGCAATCGCGTCCAGTACCGTATCATTGCCGGTGATTGGGTAACGGGTGACGCCGTCACCCAGGCCGGCCCCTTGGGTGATGATGTAATAATTTTTGCTGTTATACGCAAACACTTCGACGGAGACCTCCGGATCTTGCAGCGTTTGCGATAAGTAACTCTCGATCGACGCTTTGGCCTCAGCCACCGTTTGGCCGACGACTTCCACGTTGCCGTAGCTGCCCAGGGTGACCGTGCCATCTTGAGCCACCAAATGTTGGCCGGCGACTTGCTGCTTACTGGCGATTTCACCCAGCGATACGTTCAGCACCGGCTCGCGCAACGTTTGTTTCAGTTGTGCCGCGATGGCTTGCTGAGCTTCTTCCACCGTCTTGCCGGCCACCGACACGACACCGTACGGATTTCCCAGGTTAATTGTGCCGCCTGGATCAATCACAAACGTGCCGGAAATGGGAGCATCGGGCAACGCATTGGTTACTTGCAGTACGAGTGAATCGAGGATTCTCAAATGATACGGAAACTTGGGAACTACCCGAATCGCATCGATTTGCAGAATGTCCGGGGGCTCAATCCGGTACGGCGGCAGGATCACTTTGGTAAGTTCCCGCGGTGCTGTCCGTTGAACCGGCACGGCAGGTGGTACGCTGGGTGGGACCGGGGCATTCGGGATGGAGCGACACCCCACTGCGCATGCCACTGCTAACCCGGCGGCCCATCCCAGGAGATTACCCAACTCGTACTTCGGGCGAGAGGCTTGCATCAAGCACTAAATCTCACGAGCTTACGTAACGATAGACACATCGGCCGCAACGAGGGACTAATCGATATAATCGGTAAAATCATCCCGGTCGACGCAGTTTTTTCCTGCTAGCGTTCGCCGAACCCGCCCGGAATACAAAGTTCCCGCCGAGATTTCTCGATGACCGTTCAAGTTCCGGTCGTGATAGCATCACCATTCGTGGCCCGAGCTGGCGCCATCGACAGCTTGCCAGAAATCATCCCCCGGTTGGGACTGGCTGCAACCTTGGAAGAAGCGGCTCTGCTGCAAGAAGAACTGCAGCGCCGGCGGTGAAAACTGCCCGTACCAGCACAACCCTCAGCTATTTTCGTCCTGTCTGTGCGGCAGCCTTCCCGTGCGAAGCAGCGGCGTGAGTGGCGCCGCTGCTCGCATAATAGTGCGAGACGTTATTGAATGTACTGCCGACACCTGTGGGTGACAGCGTGAGTGCAAACTGTTGCTGTTGGGTTTGCTGAATCTGCTGCTGGTTCTGCTGCAATTGAATGATTTGCTGCTGCGCGATCTGATTGGTTTGGCGCTGTGCCTCGAGCGGTTGCACAAATGTTTGATAATTGGGAAACGGGCCGGCATTGGGCCGTGTCAAATATAAATATGGACTGAGCGTGGGACTGGCTGGCCGATACGACGGCACTGCTTGCTGAGCCTGCACATCAGCCACCGCTGAAAGCAGCGCCAGCAAGATCGTCGACGAAAGAAACTTGTTTCGCATGGGAATGCCAGAATTCAATAACCGCTGACCTGCTACGATACAATCGGAATTCAGGCTCGCATTCTCTCATTTCTTTAGCTTATATTTTCGGCATTTATTGCCTAATGGTAAAGTTCCCAAATGGTCAGCCTGACCACATTCTCCGGTCCAGCCGCCTGACCGAGTTGCTGGAGACTTTCCTCACTTACGTCGTCTACGCATGGCATGGCAACTCTCCAGATGTTGCCCGCGAGCATTACGTACAAATCACGGATGCACATTTTGATCAGGCGCTGCAGAATCCGGTGCAGTTAGGAGCCGAATTGTCTCGCAATGCTTCGCCTCAAAACAAACAACCCCTCACAACTGCCGTGAGTTGCGTGGGGTTGCGATACTATACTAACGTACAGGCGGATGGGGAGGGATTCGAACCCACGGTGGACTTTCGCCCACGCCGGTTTTCAAGACCGGTGCCTTAAACCGCTCGGCCACCCATCCAATTCGCAGATTTCTCGGCTTCATGACCTTATTATCTCTTCCGGTTTGCCCCTTTACTGTCGTGTTTATGGCTGTTTTGGCATCCGATCGGCGGCTGATACGAAATTAACGATCGCACGGTTGAAATGACCACTGTACTTAACGCCGTATATTTCGAAATTATCGCAGGGCCAAAGTCTACCACAGTCAAAAAAACCCGGCCAGACTTACAGCTTTTCCCAAAGGCCAACCCTTGTTTCAAAGTAGGTTGGTCAAGTCTGCTAGACCCACCGCCAATTTGCGACAACTACGGCTGATTCTGGTTTCAAAGCAGGGTGGGTCTTGCTTCGCTCGACCCATCCTACAGTTTTGCTCAGAATCAAAAAGAAATCGGCCCTAGCTTTCCCCATACGACAGGGCAAACAACACAAAAGGTTCGGCAACGGCGGCCACGTGTAATGGATTATGCTCTCCGAGACATGTAATGTAGATTATCTATGTGCGGCTTCGCACAGCACTGTTCATAGGCCGCACAGTATTTTCAAGGCAGATGCGGCCGGCGCCAACACAAACCACAACTAGACGCGGTAGTTCCCGGCATATTCGCACGAATCGGAAGGTTGTCATTGGCTTAGACAAGTCGGCACGCTGCTTGCTATTGGTGGATGCGCAGCATGACGCTTGAAATCTATCGATTGGAATTACTCTGATGTTCGATCCCAATAAGGTTGATCTGCTGTTAGTCGACGACGATGCGGAATTCCGCGGCACGGTGGCTCGGCGCTGCCTGCGCCGCGGATTCCAAGTTCAGGAAGCATCGTCGGGGGAAGATGCCTTAGGAATGGCCGAGCGGCGGCAATTCGATGTGGCTGTCCTCGATATGGTCATGCCTGGCCTGTCCGGTTTGCAACTTCTGGAGAAATTGAAAACATCGAATCCAGAATGCGAAGTGATTATGCTGACCGGGCAAGGGTCTATCGAAACCGCGGTCCAAGCGATGAAGCTGGGCGCCGTCGATTTCCTCTCCAAGCCCTTCCCCCTGGCCGAGTTGGAAATTCTCATCGAAAATGCTTACGAAACGGGCCAACTTCGCAAAGAGAACCGCCAACTCAAGACGGTTTTAAGCCGCAACCAAACCGATTCGGAAATTATCGGTAAGTCGGCCGCCATGCAAGAGGTGTTCCGTTTGATCGAGCGCGCAGGTCCCACGGATAAAGCAATTCTGATTCAAGGCGAAAGCGGCACCGGCAAAGAATTGGTCGCCCGCGCCCTGCATCGTCAAAGCACGCGCGCCGACAAGCCCTTGGTGGTAATCAACTGTGCCGCCTTGCCCGAATCGCTGCTGGAAAGCGAGCTTTTTGGGCACGAAAAGGGCGCTTTTACCGGCGCTGCGGCTATGAAACCAGGCTTGTTCGAGGTGGCCGACGGCGGCACGTTATTCATCGACGAAATTGGCGAGTTGGCTGGCTCCTTGCAGGCCAAATTGCTGCGCGTGCTGGAAGATGGCTCCATGCGACGCATTGGATCGGTCAAGGAGCGCCGAGTGGACGTGCGGCTACTGGCGGCCAGCAATCGAAACATGGCTAAGGAAGTGGCTGCGGGGCGTTTTCGAGAGGACCTCTTTTACCGCATCAATGTCATGTCGCTCCAATTGCCCCCCCTGCGCGATCGAAAAGGCGACATCACCCTCCTGGTCAATCATTTTTTGGGGAGCCAGTGGTCTGTCGATCCCCGGGCGATGGCCGCCATCGAAACTTACCATTGGCCCGGAAATGTGCGCCAACTGATCAATGCGATCGATCGGGCCAAGATCATGGCTGACGATAATACGATCTATGTTGAAGATTTGCCTCCCGATATTACCGAAGCTCGTTCGCACAACGGGCGCTCCTCGGCGGAACCGGTGGGCGACGAGCTGGCAGGCATCGAGCGGGCCCATGTGTTGGAAGTCTTCAACCGTGAACGGGGTAATAAAAGTCGCACGGCTAGAGCCCTTGGCATCAATCGCCGCAGCCTGTATCGCTTGCTCGAAAAATATCATATCGAGAGTCCCGAAAGCCCTCAGGACGTATAGCGGCCGATCCGGGTGTCGTCCGTGCCTATCGCCAATCGATCGCCCGTTCTCCGGCGTTGCGCGCTACAAAGACGCCCCCGTCCCAATGTCCGTCTTGAGCAGAATAAAAAACCGGCTTCCTTGCCCCACCTCCGATTCCACCCAAATCTGGCCCGACTGTTGTTCGATGATACTCTTCGTGAAATACAGCCCCAGCCCCGACCCTGGTTCGTTCCGGTGACGGGGAAGCCGGCGAAAGGGAACAAATATTCTCCGCAGTTCCTCTGGCGGTATTCCCGGTCCGTTGTCGGCTACACAAAAAATGCAATCCTCTCCTTCCAGCCGGGCGCTAATCTGAATTCGCCCAGGCCGCTTGTCGATAAACTTGGCCGCATTCGAGAGAAGATTGTAAAACGCTTCGCGAACCTTCACCGCATCGCCGCATACCCACGGCAACGGTCCAGACACCACCAATTCAATCTGCTTTTTCTCCAACAGTGGTCTGACGGTATCAGCCGCCTGATTAATTACCAGCTCGCTGGAAAATACCTCCCCGTTTTCGCCAGACTGACTCGTTAGCGCGGAGTTTAGCAACTCGTCGATCGTCTGGCTCATGCGATATGCCCGGTTCTTCGCCGCGTCGATCAATTCGCGGGCTCCAGCCGGCATTTGCTCGCCGAACTCATCCAGGGCCTCATCGCACAGGTTGGCCATCGTGCCCAAGGGAGTTTTCAAATCATGGCTCGTCAATTGGGCAAATTGCCGCAATTCCGCATTCGCGTGATAAACCATCTCCAGCGCCTGCTGCAAGTTCTCCGTGGCATGCTGGAAATATGCGTCCAACGTCAAGCCAATGTCGAAAAAAACCGCTTTCATCAGCGACAATCCCGATTCCACGAACTCTTGCATTCGCGCATCGTCGTTGTCCAACAGCCGGCGAAAGCAAAACTGCAAGTACTGATTGTATGCCCCCAAAAACATCCGCGGATGTATCCCCACCTGGGCGTGTGCATCTCCCACTCGCCGGCGCCGCTCGACATATTCTTCGTTCCACACGGCCTGCAGCATCGATTCCAAATGCGATTGCTGCGCCACCTTGAGCCGCTCCACCAGCGCCGGATCTTGAAGGAAACGTGCGCTCTCCTCAAAGCGGAACAGATGCCGATAAAACGCTTCCACAAACTCGGCGTTGCCCGCAGTCAGCGCCGGCGCCATCGCCTGCAATCGCTCCCAGTCCGTCTCATCCATTTCCAAATAGGCCAATTGGCGGGCCACATCAACCGTTTCGTCCACCGGTGCGGGGGAACTCATTTGCTGGCGGGTTTTTCTCCTGTCTTTACTCATCGCTGGGTAAGCCCCGCTCCCTCAAAGGCAGAAACGTAAGTCCCGGCACCGTATTGGCTGAGACGAAGAAAACTGATCGAGGATTCAAAACGCGCAGCGTGCGGATTTGACACAACTGTGCGGACCAGAACACCACGTTCACAGTTTATCACATATAAATCTGACCGTGGATACCTGCCGCTTTGCGAGGTTTTTGCGATTCCAGGCCACGCGGGGCCTGTTCCTGCGCGTCGTCGATTCGTGGCATACGTTTTGCCTATTCAATACTCCGGCTGTGGCATACTCAACACAGTACTCGTGCGGCGTGGGTATTTCGGCTGCTTCCACAGCGCAACCTCCCAAATCAGCGCTGGAAAGCACGCCTTTGTTTT
>DATJYL010000202.1 GCA_035499655.1 Pirellulales bacterium | reverse complement strand
ACAACTCGTCTGGTAATAATTTACCTGCCATGGCCTTCATCCCTCCGTGATTCGACTTGATCCGAAACACAAAAGGACATCATATTGATCCCTACTCAACAACCAACGCAAGATTAGTTTTGTCCGGTGGCTCTAAGTCTTGCGGCCATGTTGGTCTTTGTAAGCGCCGCTCCGGCCTGGGCACAACTTAGCGCCACGGCCACCATTTCGACCGCTCAGACCAGCGCGCCTTTCAATTACACCATTCAATTGCACAACACGGGCACGACGACCATCGGCACGTTGTGGTTCGCCTGGATCCCGCTGGGACCAACCTACAATTTTCTTAGTTCACAGGCGTCGAATATCACCGTGCCGACGGGATGGACTGGGTTTTCGACCGGGACAGCCTTTGGTGGGGACGGTTACGGAATTGAAATGTATGATATCGGCGGTAGCGGCGATTTGATCGCGTCGGGCGGAAACGCAACCTTTGGCTTTACCGACAGCGAATCGCACACTCAATTGATGCAAAACGCCAATTTTATCACCAGCGATAAAGTGACTACTTCGTTCATCTACGTCAACAGTCCAGAAGGCGATCCCGGATTTCAATTTAATGTACAAGTGGTGCCGGAGCCCTCGGGCATGGTGTTGGCAGGTCTCGGGGGATTGGCAGGCCTGACGATTTGGCGCCGACGGCGCGCAGCGGCGGCATAAATTATTTACAGCATCAGCGCGGTCGGATTCAGACCAGCCATAGCGGGCGTCTCACAGCGATGAGGCGCCCGTTTTTTGCGCCCGGCACATTTTGTGTCTGATATAAGCGAGTGGCACGGCCAATTGACACAATCTGCACCGGTGCGTTTGAGCAGATCAAATGGTATATTTATCGGTCCGGAGAATTTTGTGGATTGGAAATGAACCGGGTTTGATTTTGAATCCTTTTTGCAACGCCTCCTATGCTTTCACCCGTCGCCATTGTGTTAGCCGCCGGCAAAGGGACACGGATGAAATCCGACCTGCCCAAGGTGCTGTTTCCCGTTTGCGGGCGGCCGATGATCGAATACGTGCTGGACGCGCTGGCCGAAGTGGGCGTACGGCGCGTCGTGGTGGTAGTGGGTTATCGGGCCGATTTGGTGCGCGAAAAGCTAACGCATTGGCAAAGCGGCGGCACCCTCACCCCGGCCCTCTCCCAAGGCGAGAGGGAAAAGATGAGTGTGGAATTTGTGGAGCAATCGCCGCAGTTGGGCACCGGGCACGCCGTGATGGTGTGCCGACCGGCGCTGTCGAATCACACCGGGCAAATTTTGATTCTCACCGGCGATACCCCCCTGGTGCAGCCAGCTACTTTACGGGCCATGTTCACGGAGTTCGAGCGGACTCGGCCGGCCTGCCTGATGGGAACGGCTATTAAACAGAACCCGGCGGGGCTGGGGCGTGTCGTGCGCGATGCTGCGGGCAATTTTGTGGCGATTGTGGAAGAAAAGGACGCCACGCCCGTGCAAATTGCCATCCACGAAGTGAACATGAGTTATTACTTGTTCGACAGCCGCCAGTTATGGCACGCGCTGGATCGAACTCGCAACGAGAACGCCCAGGGGGAGTATTACATCACCGATTGCCCTGGTATCCTGAAAGCCGAAGGGAAAGACGTGCGGGCCCTGTGTGCATTGGCGGCGTGCGAAACGTTGAGCGTGAACACCGTGGACGAATTGGCCGAAGTCGAGGCCGAGTTGATAAACGCGCGCTTCCCTACGGGTCGCGGCTAAAACGCAAGCAGAATAAGTGGATGACGATTGATCGTTCACAACTGACAACTGACCACCGTCCACTGACCACTTTCCGGCAATGAACGATCTCAAAATTTTCAGCGGCCGCGCCAATCCGGTTCTGGCCGGAAAAATTGGCGAGTATTTGGGCTTGCCGTTGGGGAAGGTCACCATCGGCAATTTTCCCGACGGGGAAATTTCCTGCAAAATTGACGAAGACGTGCGGGGACGCGATGTGTTCATCGTGCAGCCCACTTGCCCGCCGGTGAACGAAAACTTGATGGAGCTGTTGATTATGATCGACAGCTTTCTGCGAGCCAGCGCCTATCGCATTACCGCCGTATTGCCTTATTTCGGCTACGCTCGGCAAGACCGCAAAGATTCCGGCCGGGTGCCGATTACGGCGAAGCTGGTGGCCAACATGATCGCCCGCGCCGGCACCGACCGGGTGCTGGCCATGGATTTGCACGCCGCGCAGTTGCAGGGTTTTTTTGACGTGCCGGTGGATCACCTCTACGCCGCACCGGTGCTCAACGAGTATTTTCGCAACCAGGGTTTAACCAAGAGCGATTTGGTCATTGTCAGCGCCGATGAGGGAGGCATTAAACGGGCTTTGGGGCATGCCAATCGCTTGGGTGCGCCGCTGGCTGTGGTCGATAAGCGCCGCACCAGCGCCGATAGCACCAAGCAGGAAAACATTATCGGCGCTTCGGTCAAAGACAAAATTGTGCTGATGTTTGACGACATGATCAGCACGGCCAGCAGTATTTGCGGCGCTGCCAAAGTGCTGAAGGAGAATGGGGCTCGCGAAATTCACGTCGCCGCCACCCATGGTGTGCTGGTGGGTCCGGCCATCGACCGGCTCACTTCCGCACCCATCGATACGGTGGCGATTACCGACACCATTCCTCTTAAACCGCAACAAACGCTGCCAAAAATTAAAGTGATTTCGGTCGGCTCGCTGTTGGGCCAGGCCATTAAGCGCATTCACCGGAACGAATCGGTGAGCATGCTGTTCGGGTGATCGTCAATTGTCCGTGGTCAGTAGTCAGTAGCAAACGGCAAATTTCATCCCATCAGCCGTACCCATTGTTCCCAACCGGCAACTGACCACGGACAATGGACCACACGCAAATTAGTTGACTTTTGCCTTTTCGCGGGCTTAGATTGGATTGTGGAACAGGGACAAGCAGTATTTGGCGAGGCACGTATGTACGCTTCTAACGGAAACAGATTTTTCGATTGCATTCATTACCAGCATGCAATGTGGCTGACCGCGATCGTTTGTGGGCTGGCCCTCGGCACGCAACCGGCCTGGGCTCAATACGGTACGGGCATCATGCCGTACGTTCCTAGGACCAATCGTTCGAACAATCCGTATTCGAATCCGAATTCGTCTACGAATCGCGGGGCACAGCCGTTTCAAGGCACGGCCACCATAACAGCCGTAGGGACACTCGGGTTAGAAGTCACCGACGCCAATGGGACGAACTGGCGGCTGGCCCCGGAAAAAAATTGCTTGATTGAAGTCACCGGCACGGCCGACCCCAGTTTTCTTAAGCCTGATATGCTGGTGAAATTTTCCGCACAGTTCGACAAAAAAGGGAAA
>DATJYL010000201.1 GCA_035499655.1 Pirellulales bacterium | reverse complement strand
ACAACTCGTCTGGTAATAATTTACCTGCCATGGCCTTCATCCCTCCGTGATTCGACTTGATCCGAAACACAAAAGGACATCATATTGATCCCTACTCAACAACCAACGCAAGATTAGTTTTGTCCGGTGGCTCTAAGTCTTTTCGCAGTTGTCACGCCTGCGGATGAGGTCCGTGCCGCCGCAGCGGACGTGAAACAACTGCCGCCGGAAGCATGCTCGGCCGCACGTTACCTCACGTTGTATGCCATCGATCCGGCAAAACGTCATGAGGCTTTGCAAGTCATCGGCTACACGCTCAACACATTGTCAAACTCTCGCGCCATCAGTCCTCCAGTATTGGTAACGCCCACTCTGGTTCGGTTCAGTATCAACCAATACACCGTGCGGCAGGACGAATTTGCCGCTTGGGCCGCCGCTTGGGAAAAGCTTGCGGAATCTGATCCTTATTTCCACCTCCGCACCGAAGTCCTCAATCGCCAGGAATCAGTCCTCAGTAATAAATCTTCCCCACGCAGCGGCTCCGTTCATCAAACCACTAACCACCGACCACTGACCACTTTCCTCACGACCGACGGCGGCTGGGCCGATCTCAACGCAACCGCACAGTTGCGGGAGGCCACGCACTCCGCCGGGGCTTTGCTCCGAGCCGATTATTTCCTCGTGCAAGCCACCACCACGCCGCATTATTACGAATTCGCAGACGTGCCAAATACCGAAAACGAGTTTCTCCAATCCCTTGGCGTCGATCGCGCTGCAATCGACCATCTTCACGCCAACGCCGGGGCAAATTTAGTCTTGAGCGGCGTGACCGCAAAGCCCCGCCGCATTGTTTGGGCACAGGGGCCATTGGGCGGAGTATACTCCACCCTTGATGTGGAACGCGTCGATGCCGAACGCGATCCGCTTCGCAGGCCGATTACTGCGGCAGGCCTGGCGTTTCGCTACGACCTTGGCGAGTGGTTTGCCCTCGCGCCCAATGGTTTGTGGCGTACCGCGCTTTTCAATTCCGCTGGCCGCCGCCAAGATTCAGTCCCTGACCGCGTGGCAAAAGATACCTCGGATCCCGCGGGCGACGGCATTGTAATTCCAATCATCTCCTGTATTCGCTGCCATCGCGAAGCGGGCTTGCGACCGTTCACCGACGACGAAACCAAGCTGCTCTCGGGCCGGGTCGATTTGTTCAGTCCCGATCCCACCATCGTCCAGCGCGCCGTCGAGTTCTACGATGAACCGCGCTTGCAGCGCCAAATGGAGTTCGATCGCCAAACTTATGCCGACGCTGTCGTCCGCGCCACCGCAGGCATGAAGCCCGAGGAACTCGCACAGTCGCTGGCCGCGCTGTTTCGGGAGCATGCTTACCTGCCAGTGACACCCCAGCAAGCGGCCCTGGAAGTCGGGCTCAATCTAACGCAGTTCCGTCAAGCATTGGCTGCCACTCGCGATCCCGTGATTCTGTTGCTCTTGGAAAATCGCTCCGTGCTGCGCGGGCAATGGGAATCAAGTTTCGCCGAAGCCGCTCTGGCAGCCGAAGCATTTCGGCAGGTCATTACCAGCAATACACGCAATTCAAATTGAGAAATTCGCACTCGCACTCAAACGGAGTCCACAGCATGCAACGAACTATGTCTCTCTTAGCGATCACGTTGTTGATCTATCTAACAGCCGTCATTTCGCAAGTCTCTGCCGACTGTAAGACAAACAAGGGCGACGAAATTCAAGTAGTCGTCCCATTCGCAGTGCCGGTTGGTGTCCCCGTCGCCCCCTTTGCTCCGTATTTTTACAGCTACCAGCAGGTGCAAGGACGAGTAGCTGGAGACGAGAATCCCACTAACGGCTCCATGCCGATTTCGCGGCCGATCAATCCGGTTCCGATAGATATTCCATCGGCAGCCGTTTCGCCCCCCGCCTCTCAATTCTCTCCTTCTGTCGCAGGTCCCTCATCTCCCGATCCGCAAAATTCCTCTGCTGCCGTCACACACTGCGCTTCCTGCCACGGCGGACAAAATCCAAAAGCCAATCTCTCTTTAGAACACCCCGAAACGCTAAGTCCCACGGACCGGCTCAAGGCCGTTCGCGCGGTAATCACCGGCCGTATGCCCAAAGGAAGTCAAATTTCCACGGAAGAAATCCATGCAGTAATCACCGAATTGACTGCCCAAAGCAATCCGGCCATCGACTCCTCCAATAACTCACCAGACAAAAAGAATTAGCTCGTTCAATTTTTCAATTCCTCGCCCTTTACAAAAGGAGTATCACACCATGAAGTTCATTCGTTTCGCCGCAGCGTTAATGTTATCCATCCTGGCGACTAAAGTCGCCGCAGCTTGTCCCCAGGCAGCGATGAGCGCCGCTTCCTGCAATGTCAACCAGCAGGTCGCGCCAGTTGTTGCACAAGCGGCTCCGGTTGTCGTTCAAACTGTGCCAACCGTCGCTGTCCAAAGTTACGCGGTACCAAACGTGGCCGTCCTGGCAACGCCCACCATTGTCGCGCCGGCCACCGTTTTGGCCACGCCGGCCCTGGTTACACCCAGCGTCGTCGTGAACACCGTAGTGCATCAGCCACGAAAATCAGCCCGCGTGCAAATTAGCCGTGTACGTTTGCGCTCTCGCTAGGTTGCCGAAAATAGCAACGGGCGATTAGTGATAAACGGTCGAGCCATAATCCTGCGCTGGCCGGCTAATCGCCCAGTTGCTAATCGTTTACCCTCCTCTTTCTGAAACTGCAACCCATCCCACTATCCATTTCAGCATGCCATGCAAATCCGCGACCGCATTAAGGAACTACGCCGCGTCCCAGCCCGAGACTTGCGGCCAAACCCTAAAAACTGGCGGATCCATCCGTCAACACAGCAAGACGCTTTGCGCGGGGTATTGGCCGAAATTGGGTATGCCGGTGCATTGCTGGCCCGGGAACTAAACGATGGATCGCTCGAATTGATCGACGGCCACCTCCGCGCCGAAACCACGCCGGACTTACCGGTTCCCGTGCTCGTGCTCGATCTTTCCAGCGACGAAGCAGACAAACTTTTGGCCACCTACGACCCGCTCAGCGGCATGGCCACCGTCGATGCCGACGCGCTGCAATCGCTGCTGGCCGATGTACCCATCGATAACTCCGCCGTGCAGCTCATGCTCAGCAACGTTGTCGCCACGGCCGACAAGCAACAGCTCACGCAAAACAATCCCGACCACCCTCCGCGAGAAGTGAAATTGCCCGAGCTATTCCAAATTGTCGTGGAATGCCAAAACGAACAGCAGCAACGACAGCTCTACGAACAGTTGACCGCCGCAGGCCATAAATGCCGCGTCCTGACACTTTGAATTGAACGATTTTCGTTTCCAACTGACCACGGACCACTAACCTTCACGCTTTCCCATGCTCACCAACGTTGAACTGGAATGCCCCGTCTTCGATTCTTTCCGTGTGCAGCAAGTGGCGGGCATGTTCGATGTGCCGCTGGCTGAGAAAATGCGCCTGCAGTTTACCGTCGAAGTGCCTGCCTTATCCGGATCCGAAAAGTTCGATTGGCAAATCGGCGTCATCGTCGGGCCATCTGGCAGCGGCAAAACAACGCTCGCCCGCAAGCTTTTCGGGGAACAGTTCATCGAGCGCATCTCCTGGCCCGCAAATCGGGCAGTCATCGATTGTTTCGGCGAGCTTTCCATTCACCATATCACCGGGCTTCTGACCGCGGTCGGTTTCAGTTCGCCTCCTTCCTGGGTCAAGCCGTACCACGTCCTCAGCGGCGGCGAGAAATTTCGCTGCGATTTGGCCCGGGCGCTGGCACAAGGAATAGTTGCCAACACGCCGTTGTTCTCTGCAACTGACCAAGGACTACTGACAAATGACGTACCTTTAGTCGCTTTCGACGAATTCACCAGCGTGGTCGATCGCAACGTCGCCCAAATCGGCTCCGCTGCCGTGGCTAAAGCAGTCCGTAGCAAGCAAATCGGCTGCCAGTTCGTAGCGGTCACGTGCCACTACGATATTCTGCCATGGCTGTCGCCCGATTGGGTCATCGACATGGCCACCCGCGAATTCACGCAATACGACGACAACACAAACTCGATCAGCAAAACCGACAAGTATCCGCACCGGAGGCGACTTCGGCGGCCGTCCATCGAACTGCAGCTCCACCGTTGCCGGCATGCTTTGTGGCGCATCTTTGCGCGTCATCACTATTTGAGCGCCAGCTTGAGCAAAATGGCCCGGTGCTACGTGGCGTTGTGGCACGACGAGCCGGTCTCGCTCTGCGCCACCCTACCCGTCATCGGAAAGAGGAAACATTGGCGAATATCACGAATTGTAACCCTGCCCGACTACCAAGGCGTGGGCATCGGCATGCGCGTGATGGAAGCTGTGACCGACTTGTATCGCGCCGACGGCTGCCGTCTGAACGTCACCGCCAGCCATCCCGCTTTAATCGCCCATTGCCGCCGCTCGCCCAAATGGCGGGCCGTCAATGTCATGAAAACCGGCGCTCACCACACCGACCGCTTTATTCCCGGCTACCGCGGCAGCTCCGGCCGCGCCGTCGTTTCATTTGAGTACCAAGTAGTCAAACCCATCTGACACAAAACGAGTCCAAAGGGAAACATGCTGGAAAGTCCAACCAACGCAAATCGCATATTCCTCGACACTTTCGCACCAATTTACCCTCGCACTTTCCCTCCGATTTTTTGAAAGCGCTTTATGCAACCCACTCTTGATGAAGCAAAACGCAAAGCCATTTGCGCCATCCTTTCGGTGGGCGGCACCCGACGGATGGCCGCGCGCTTCGTCGGATGCGCAGAGCGCACCATCCGCAACACGGCGGCCCGTGATCCCGCCTTTCGACGCGCCCTCAAGCAAACCGACGTCAGCCCCGAAATCACGTTTCTCAAAACCTTATTCAACGCCGCCAGCGATGCCAAACATTGGCAGGCCGCCAAATGGGCACTCCAGCACATTTATCCCGAACGTTACGCGCGCCGCCCTCAAACATTCACCATCGATCAAACGAAGGAATTGCTTTCTCAAATGATCCAGTCCATCGACAAAGCCATCCCCGACGAAAAAACACGCGCAGCCATCCGGCGGAAAATTCGCATACTCGCCGGCGCAGCTCCACCTTCAAAAAGGAAACGTCGGCATGTCCGCTGAACTGCAATTCGATTGGCGTGATGAAATGGGCGGCTCTCTCGACGAGCTCAGAAGTCACCTGTATGTTTGCGCCGAAAGCTCTTTCTCTCGTCAACATGCACCATTCACCGAATTTCTGCTTGCCGATCTCATGACTTGGTCGCGATCGTTTCTACCCGATCATTTCCGCCTGCCGCCATCGACGATGCACATTTGGTTGGCCGAGCAATTGGACGCCATGCGGACCAATCGCGGGATAAAACTCAACGTTGCCGGACCGCGCGGCAGTGCCAAATCAACGGTCACTACCCTGGCCTATGTGCTCCGCGAAGCTTTGAGTGGCCGCGAGCCTTACATTTGGATCGTTTCCGACACCAAGCACCAGGCCGCCGCCCATTTGGAAAACGTCAAGACCGAATTGCTGGAAAACCGGCGATTGCTCTCCGCGTATCCGCAGTCGGCCGGCATTGGACCTGCCTGGCGCGCTAATGCGGCGTTGCTGCGTAATGGCGTGCTAATCGAAGCCTTCGGCACCGGCCAGCGAATTCGCGGCCGCCGGCGTCGCTTTCATCGCCCCACCCTGATTGTGTGCGACGATTTGCAAAACGATAGCCACATTCAATCCGCCTTGGCCCGCGATCATTCCCGCGCGTGGTTTCACGGAATGCTGCTGAAAGCCGGCACCAAATTCACCAATGTGGTAAATCTCGGCACGGCTTTGCATCGTGAATGCTTGACGATGGAGTTGCATCGCACGCCGGGCTGGATTTCACGCCTGTTCCGCGCCATCCGGCACTGGCCGGATGAAATGCCCCTCTGGCATGCCTGGGAACAAATCTATTGCGATGTCGAACAAGCTGAATCCCGCGCCTCGGCTCGTCTGTTCTACGAGCAGAATCGCCCACAAATGGATGCCGGCGCCGTGGTGCTATGGCCGGAGCAAGAAGATTTATACACGCTCATGTGCATGCGCTCCGAAAGCGGCAATACGGCTTTCGAACGCGAAAAACAAAGTACGCCCATAAACCCCGAGCAATGCGAATGGCCCGAATCGTATTTCGGCGATTGGATTTGGTTCGATTCTTGGCCCACCAATCTGCGCCTGCGAACGCTGGCGCTGGATCCCAGCAAAGGCGCCGATGCTCGCCACGGCGATTATTCGGCATTCGTTCTCTTGGGCATCGATCACCAAGGCCAATTATACATGGAAGCCGATCTTGCCCGCCGTCCTTCGCCGCACATGGTGACCGACGGAATCGAGCTCTGCCGCCGTTTTCAGCCCCACGTGTTCGGCCTGGAGGCAAATCAGTTTCAAGAATTGCTGGGGGCAGATTTCGCCGCTGAGTTTATTCGCCAGGGCATGATCGGCATCGCTCCCTGTTCCATCGAAAACCGCATCAGCAAAGCCGTACGGATTCGACGGCTGGGACCGCTGCTGGCCGCCCGGCGGCTGCGATTTATAACCCGTTCACCAGGCACTCGCCTGCTGGTGGAACAGCTTAAGGAGTTTCCCATTTCCGCCCATGACGATGGCCCCGATGCCGCCGAAATGGCCCTGCGCTTGGCGGAAGCCTATTTGCAACCGACGCCTGCCGACGACGGCTTAGGAAATCGGTTAATTAAATGACCAAAAAACAAAATTTTATTTTCTCAACCATTCGTCATTCACTTACTCGCCACTTAAACACTCAATTTGGAGATTAAATTATGTCACGCAGCATTCAACCCACCCTCGATCGGCTCGAAAAACGCCTATTGGAAGCCTATGACGATCTGTGGGACAGTTTCGTCGATCCTCGCGAACCTTACAGCGACGACGGCCAGTGGTGGCTGCCGCTGGCAGAAAACGGCGCCACCGGCGGCTCCCCCTTGCTGGGCCCAGCAAACGAAGCCCAACTGGCGGAAATCCGTCGCCAATGCCGTCTGCTGGCCCTGGAGAACGAATTTGCCATTAATGGCCACGAAAATCGAATTAGTTACATTGTCGGGTCAGGCCACTCTTACCGCGCCACAGGCCGCAAATTTATTCCCGATCCCCCGACCGGGCACACGGAGCAAACATTAACCACGCTCATCGCCCAGGTGCAAAGTGTGATCGACCAGTTCATCTTCTCCAATCATTGGCATCAGCGTCAGCAAGAAATCGTGCGTCGCCGGGATCGAGACGGCGAAGCGCTGCTGCGATTCTTTACAGACCCCGATGGCAGCCTGTGTCTGCGTTTTGTCGAGCCCGATCAAGTCTTCACGCCACCAGATCAGGTTGTAAATCCCGCTGCTCGCTTGGGCATTCTCACTGATCGCCACGACGTGGAAACTGTGCTGGGTTACTTTATCGACGGCCAACTGGTCGCCGCGGCCGATATTCAACACCGTAAAGCAAACGTCGATGCCAACGTTCGCCGCGGCTTACCCCTCTTCTATCCCGTCCGAAAAAATCTGCGCCGTGCCGAAAAGCTGCTACGGAACATGAGCGTCGTGGCGGAAATTCAATCGGCGATCGCGCTCATTCGCAAACATCGTCAAGGAACAGCCACCGGTGTGCAACAATTCGTAACCAATCAGGCCGATGTCACAATGACATCGCCCAACACAGGCCGAACAAGTACTTTCCGCCGCTATGGCCCCGGTACGATTCTCGATGCGAATGCCAACATTGATTACGACTTTCCGGCATCAAACGTCGATGCCGCAAACTTTGTCACCGTCTTGCAGGCCGAGTTGCGCGCCGTCGCCAGCCGGTTGGTAATGCCAGAATTCATGCTGACTTCCGATGCTTCCAACGCGAACTACTCGTCCACTATGATGGCCGAAGGACCGGCCATGCGAATGTTCGCCCGTTTGCAAGCGGAACAAGTAATCGACGATTTGGAAGTTATGTGGCGCGCGGTGAACGCCGCCATTGATGCCGGCAATTTGCCGGCCGAAACCGAAAACTTGGTCGATATCTTGGCGGTGCCCCCATCGCTTGTTGTGCGCGATCAATTGCAGGAAGCCCAGCGTTTCCGCATCGAAAACGCCGCTGGAATTCTCTCGCCGCAAACGTGGTGCCAACGCGACGGCCTGGATTACGACCAGGAACAAGCAAATTTCGCTGCCCACAAACGACATGCCAACCAGGTGTAATATACGGTAAGTATATGGCCACGCTGTGTCGGTCGGGAACATACATCGACCACAATACTGGCCATATTGAACTGATTATAGTAAGCTAAATTCATCAGCAGGTTCCACGCACTATCTTCTTTCGGCGGAGGTACCCATGACGGTCCAAGTGCCATCGCGGCCAGTCGCGCCACGAGAAAGGAAGCAGCGCATGTCGGGCATTTTTGAAGTCCAGCATCCGCTCATCGCCAATCATCTGGCTCACTTGCGCGATGTTAGCACGCCGCCGGCCGAGTTTCGCGTGCTGGTGCAACGCCTGGCCGTATTGCTGGCCTACGAGGCCACCCAAGATCTTGAATTGGCGCCAGCCCATGTGCAAACCCCGCTGGCCGTTACCACCGGTCAGGTGTTGAATCAACGCATTGGGCTGATTCCCATTTTGCGGGCCGGTTTAGGAATGGTCGATCCTGTGTTGAACTTGATCCCCGGCGCAGAAGTGTGGCACCTGGGCGTGTACCGCGATGAAAAGACGGCAACACCCGTGGAATACTACAGCCGTGTGCAAGGAACGAATCCGGTCGATGTGGCTTTGGTTCTCGATCCGATGCTAGCCACCGGCGGATCCGCCGTGGCAGCTCTGGCCACCTTGAAGGAGTGGGGCGTGCCCCAGGCAAAGCTGTTGGCAATCATCGCTGCTCGAGAAGGAATCGACGAAGTCTTTTCTCAGTTTCCCAACACACAGATTTATGTGTGCGCCATCGATCCTGAGTTAAACGCCAAAAAATATATTGTGCCTGGCTTGGGCGACGCCGGCGACCGAATTTTCAATACTCAGCCCGCCGAATGATTCGGTTCCATTCCTCGTGCTTTGATAAATCTTCCAATGAGCGGGCTGGCGGCTGGTTTTGTAAGCCTTAATCTTCCGTTATCGGTGCATTATCTACCACCACAACATCCACGCCGCGAACACTCTGCAGCAGGCGATCGATGACCGACTGGTTGAACCAACGGCGATACCAAGCCCTTTGACTACGCCCTAACACGATGTGGGTGACTCCGTATTCCTTGACAAAGGCGTCGATCGCATTCACTAGGTCCGTTCCCTTAAATTGCAGCGATGTCCCCCCTAATTGCGAGGCCAACTCAAGGTTGTTGGCAATGACGCGCTGAGTCGCGGCATCAATCTTTTCCGGTGCCTCCCTGGGCGTCTGTACATAAACGGCAAACCAAGGGGCCCCCATCCGATCAGCAATACGAGCGGCCTTGCGCAACAGCGCATCGGCGCGCGGGCTTCGAGAACTGAGGCAAGCCATTACACATTCCGAGCCGGAAGCTGTTGCGGCGCCTTGCTGCGCTTGCTCCCGACGCCGTCGATCCAAGCGAAAGGCAATCTCTTCCATTGCCAACTCGCGAAGCTGCGTTAATTTTTCCTCGGCAAAGAAATTCTCCAAGGCCGTCGGAATGCGCTCCATGGGATATACTTTTCCTGCCTGCAGTCGTTCGCGCAGGTCCTCGGCGGATAAATCCACATTGACGATCTGATCGGCCATTGCCACAACATAATCCGGAATTCGTTCTTTGACGCGCACGCCCGTGGCACGCTCGACAATCTCGTGCAGGCTTTCCAAGTGTTGAACGTTGAGCGTGGTGATGACATTGATCCCCGCTTTGAGAATGTCATCGACATCTTGATAGCGTTTCGCGTGGCGACTTCCCGGAGCATTGGTATGCGCCAGTTCGTCTACCAAGGCAATCGTAGGATGCCGTGCGAGCACTTGGTCGGTATCCATTTCGTCGAGTGTTACACCGCGATATTCAATTTTCCTGCGCGGAACCTGTTCCAGCTCACCGACTTGGGCCATCGTTTCTGTGCGACCGTGCGTCTCCACAAGGCCAATCACCACATCGACGCCCTGCCTACGCAGCCGGTTGCCTTCTTGGAGCATTTGGTATGTTTTACCCACTCCGGCGGCAAAACCCAGGTAGATTTTCAGCCTCCCCCGCTGTTGGCGTCGGATAAGATCGAGAAATTGCTCTGGCTTCTGTTGAGTTTGATCGTTGGACACTGCGGCTTCCTTGTTCATTGGGCAGATGTTCAAACCGATGGAGCTTAGGCCCGGGCACCGGCCGAATCTGTGGTTTGCAAGATCGGCAGGAACATGCGAAAGACTGTTTTTTTACCGGGCTCGCTTTCGCACTCCACAGAACCACCGTGCGCCGTAGCAATTTCTCGGACTATAGCCAGCCCCAGGCCGCTGCCACCGGGAACGGAACTCCCCGGAATACGGAAATATTTTTCAAACACTGATTGAATGTATTCGGACGGAATCCCGCGGCCTGTGTCGGTCACGGAGAAAGCAATCTTCCCGTCAACTTGTTTGGCGGCCAGCTTGATTCGCCCTCCCAGGGGCGTATATGCCAGCGCATTATCTAACAAATTTTGCAGCGCATGCTGAAGTTGGTCCACATCAACCGCAACCTGTGGCAGATCAGCAGGCGCTTCCAGAGAGAGCTCGACGCCTTGCTCCGCCGCTCGTGGTCGGAACGATTCAGCCATGGATCGCATCAGTGCCCCCGGCCGCGACGGCTGGAAATGCAATTGCCCCGGCGCTTGTTCCAAACGAGCCAGATCGAGCAGGTTATTGATCATTACCAAAATTCGCTCGGCATTATCGCGGGCATCGATCAGCAATTCGAGCTGCTTTGGCAAAAGCGGTCCGGTCGTATCTTCCAACAGCAAGTGCAAAGCAAGCCGAATGCTGGTCAGAGGAGTTTTCAATTCATGACTGACCGTGGCCACAAGATTACTTTTCACTTCGTCCAACAGACGAAAGCGGGTAATATCCTGCAGCAAAACTGCCACGCCGCGAGTCATTCCATGTGCATCACGAATCGGTGCAATTCGCGGCAAGAACGAACGCGATTCGTCTCCCGTTCGCAAATTGATAGCTTTATCGAAATCTTGCGGCAAATACTCTCCCTGCTCGCGAAAGCTGTCGGCCAAAGGCTGTCGCAAGGCGGCCGGCGGTTCCCATTTTGTGGAAGCGCTTCCGGTCTCTGACACCGGCACAACGCCCAACAAACGCCGAGCCACTGGATTGGCCATTTCAACCTCATGTTGCCGGTTAATCACCAATACTGGGTCAGGGAAAGAATTTATCGTCGCTTGTCCGGTTTGCTGTGCGAGAACTAATTGACCTCGTTGCGATTGGAGTAGATCGCGAAGTTGGCGGGCCATCGTGTTGAATGCGCTTGCTAGCGCCCCAATTTCATCGTCGGACGATACCGATACCAGTTGATCCAAATCGCCGTGACCGATGGCTGTGGCGGAATCGGTGAGTGCTCGGATGGGATAAAGAATTGTGCGAATCGTACTGCCTAGCAAGACTGCGGCCAGGGCAACCCCCAGAACAAGGCCAACTCCATACCACCACAGCGACAAGTGCGCCATGCGGCGCGCTTGCTGGTCCGCATCATGCATATTATCCTCATTCATCTTGAGTATCTTGCTGGATACTTCTTTGATTTTTCGAAAGGAATCATACAGCCCAGGTTGACCTTCCGGTGAAAAATAAAGCGATGTTCGCGACTCTTTGGCCTGCTTATAAAAAGCATCACCCTGCTCTCGATATTGCTTGCTAAACATCGTGAGCGACTCAACTAATTCAGCTTCTCCTGGCAGAGTGATATTGCCTTGTTCCCCTTTCAAATTGGCATCGTAAGGCGTCAAATTGGCTTGGTATTGCTTGAACGCATCGTCCTCGCGGCCGGCTAGGGCAAATTGAAATGACGAGTCGATGCGCTCCAAAGCTTCATTGAGGTTGCGCATGTAAATGACACTGTCATAATTCTCATGCAAGATTTCCTCGATGCGTGTGCCAATGCGGTAGATCAAAATGGTGGCCGTTCCTCCGATGACTGCAAGCAGAATCAGCAGTGGAATCAAAGCCACGATGATGCGTTGCCGGAAAGTCACTGCTACACCCCGTAGTTAAAATACTTCAGCTTCGATTGCCGCCGATCCTTATCGGAGACATCGACAACTTACAGCTTCGTCATATCCCGTATCGTTTGCGCTTTCGATAGAGAGTGCTAGGATTGATGCCTAACTTTTCCGCCGCTGCTTCAATGGTTTCGCTGGAAGCAAGAACATGACGGATATGCTCCGCTTCGATCTGGTCCAGCGAATTGGAATCCAGCGCCGCAGAATCTAGTGCAGTAGGATTGCCAATTTGGCTAGGCAAATGACTCAGTTCGATCCACGGGCCCGGAGACAGAATGACCCCACGCTCAATGGCGTTGCGGAGTTCGCGGATATTTCCTGGCCAAGGATAACGTACCATTGCATCTCGCACTTCCTGCGCAAATCCCGCGATAGCTTTTGCATTCTGACGGACGAAAAACCGCAGCAAATGCTCCGCCAACGGCAAAATATCTTTTAGTCGTTGCCGGAGCGAGAGCATTGTGACTTCAACCACATTCAAACGGTAAAAGAGGTCCTCGCGAAATCGTCCAGCGGTGATTTCGGCTTCCAGGTGGCGATTTGTGGCTGCAATCACGCGCACATTGCTGGTTCGCGTTTGCGTTTCGCCAACTCGCTCGTACACCCTTTCCTGTAGTAGCCGCAGCAACTTGGGTTGTAAAGGAAGCGGCAAATCGCCGACCTCGTCGAGGAACAAAGTTCCACCTTCCGCTGCGGCGACTTTGCCGGTTGTATCTCGAACTGCTCCAGTAAACGCGCCTTGAACATGCCCAAACAATTCGCTTTCCAGTAGTTCTGAAGACAAACTGGGGCAGTGAATCGTAACGAACGGCGCTGCAGAACGGGTACTGCGGGCATGAATGGCACGCGCCAACACGCCTTTTCCGGTGCCGCTTTCTCCCCGCAATAGAATGGTGGCCTCGGTCGGTGCTGTCTTGAAAGCCACATCTAATGCTTGCCGCATTTGTGGTTCTTCGGTTTGCAGATCAACTTCGGGCTCGACAGAGCGAACCTGCTCCTCGAGCTCCTCGACTTGGAATTGAAGTTTGCGCATTTTTGCAATGCGATCTAGTAGAACGCGAAGTTGGTCTGGCGTGAATGGCTTGGGAAGATAGTCGAAAGCCCCACGACGCATGGCTTCGACGGCGGTTTCAATCGTCGCAAAAGCGGTGACTACGATGACCTGCAAGCCGGGCGCGAGCCGCAACATTTGCGGCAGCAAATCTAAGCCTTGCTCTTGCGCAAGGCGCAAATCGAGAAAAGCCACATCAAATGGCCGACGCTCTAAACATTGAATGGCCTGTGAACTATCTCGTGCCTCCACGGCAGTGTGCCCCAGCAATTCCAGCGAGAGGCGCATGGTACGTCGCAGGCCCGAGTCGTCATCGACAACCAAGACATTCATCAAATTAAAGCCTAACGCCGAGTTCTAAAATCGTGCAATTTGCAATGCGTTAATCGTGCAATTTGCAATAACCAACGAGTTCTCAAAGAGGGTCGTTTCTCGTATCCATAGGCAATTATACGACTTACATGGCGCCTTGTGATGCCGGCACGAAGGATGCAATAGGAAGCGTGCAGAAAAGATGCCGTAAGAACGCCTGACAGATTGTCACAACCAGAATTGCCCCCACGGCTCAGCAATGGTTGCGAATGGAGTGTGCATTATGACAGTGCATCAAAAAACAAGGCTGATCGGCATGGGCGCGGTTTTCGTGGCTTCGGTTGCGCTCACAGCGATTGGGATTTTGTTTGACCTTTTTGTACCCAAAGGTTCCGTGGTCGGGCTGCTCTTGGCAGTGCTTCCGTTGGGTTGCGCAGTCTTAGCGGTTTTGGCAGGATTTCATCAGATGCTCGAGATGCCTGTCCGTAGCCTCGGGCATGCACCGAAGCGGGCGACCAAACTAGAAAAGTCTTTGATCGGTTCCACAAACCAAAATTATCCGGCGGCGCAGGTAAACGGCGCTTCAGGATTTAGAACCAACTCAATAGTTGCAGTCGAACAGGCACAAATCGGCGCTTGATCCCCAGTTCCAGCATGTGCAGCCCTCTATCGCTGGTTCTGTTGTGCAGCCATTCTGTACGAATTTAATAGAGCATTCGACATGAATCTAACAATCTGGATACCTGGTTTATTTTTACTGGGTCTCATTGGCCTGGGATTGATGTTCGCCCTGATTAAAGGCTGCGACAAAGTCTAGAGGACTAAATCATGATCGTATTTGCCGCCATCGTGACAGTGTTGTTGTTTATCTATCTGTTCACGGCGCTTTTGCGCCCTGAATGGTTCTAAAGAGGAAAAGGTTCATTCCATGTGGACTTTGCCGGTATTTGTTTTCGCTATCACATTCGTCCTCGCCATTCCGCTGGGCCTGTACATGGCCTACGTGTTTGAGGGCCGTTGTCGCATCCCCGGATTTCTGCGCTGGATCGAAAGCCGTGTGGACACGGGGCCACAATATTGGAAGCAGTACTGCTGGGCGTTTATGTTATTCAATGTCGTGACATTCGTCGTGGGTTTTGCCGTACTGGCCACGCAGCCGTACCATCCATCGTTTCTGAATCCCGACGGAAAAGGAATGCTGTCGCCGAGCACAATCTTTCACACGGCCATCTCATTCATGACGAACACGAATCAGCAGCACTATTCAGGCGAAGTGCACTTCTCATATTTCACCCAAATCTTTTTCGTCTGCTGGAAGCAAATTCTTTCGCCGGTAATTGGCTTGGCTGCTTTAGTGGCCATTATTCGTGGCTTGCGCGGCGACAAGACCATGGGAAATTTCTATTTAGATATGTGGCGAGGCGTCGCCTACTTTTACATTCCACTGAATCTCATCGTTGGCGTGCTTCTGCTTTGGGGCGGTTCGCCAATGACCCTGGATGGTGCAGCTCAAGCGGCTACGGTTGAAACAGGAGCGATGGGTACCAACGATGCCGGCAATGCCAACCCCCAACTAATTGCCCGCGGTCCGGTAGCAGCCATCGTTGCCGTGAAACAATTTGGCACCAACGGCGGTGGTTACTTCGGCGCCAATAGTGCCCATCCGTTTGAAAACCCCAATAGCTGGACGAATTTACTAACTTGCATGGGAATCATTTTGATTCCCGTGGCGCAATTGGTGATGTTCGGCAAAATGCTCAAAAATTATCCACACGCCGCGGTCATCTTCGGAGTGATGCTGGTGCTTTCGTTGATTACACTCGGCTGGAGTCTGTATTGGGATGCCGAGCGTCCGAATCCCGCCTTAACAGCCCATCCAGCGCAAACATATCACGCGACCGATTCCACCGTCGAAGGCGGCTTGCGCGAAATCGACGTATCGGCCGTGGCAGGTTTGCCCGTTGATCAATCGCTCGGAAATCTAGAGGGTAAAGAACTGCGCTTCGGCACCGCGGCCGGTGCGACCTGGGCCGCGCTGACAACGAACACTTCCAACGGTTCGGTGAATTGTATGCATGATAGCCTGAATCCGTTGGCGGGAATCACGCCGCTAACGGGCATGTGGCTGAATTGCATTTGGGGGGGCGTTGGCGTGGGGCTGATTAACCTGCTGATTTATCTCATTATTGGCGTCTTCATCGCCGGCCTAATGGTTGGGCGCACGCCGGAGTATTTAGGCAAAAAGGTGGAAGCCAAGGAAATGAAATTGGCGTCGTTCGCCATGCTTGCTCACCCGCTTTTGATCCTGATCCCCGCCGGGTTGTTTGTCGCAACGGACTGGGGTTTTGGCACCAAAAACAATCCAGCCGCTCACGGTTTTTCAGAAATTGTCTACGAATTCACTTCGGCATCAGCTAATAACGGCTCCGGCTTCGAAGGCCTGGGGGATACCGTGGGCTTTGCCGCCGACGATGCTCCCGCAAAAGCCCCGCAACGGGCGTGGGATATAGCGTGCGGTTTAGTCATGTTACTGGGGCGCTTTATTCCGATCATTGCGCCCATTGCAATCGCCGGCAGTCTGTCGGTTAAAAAAGCGACTCCGTTCACCGTGGGCACATTGCGAACTGACACCGTTACGTTCGGATTTGTGCTGTTAGGCACAATCCTTCTTGTGGGTGCTTTGTTGTTTTTGCCCGCCGCGGTGCTCGGCCCCGTTGCAGAACATTTCGGCCCATTACCCTTTGGCGGCTAAGGCCGCGCGTGTGTGGAATTCTTCACCCTGCCATAGGCGTATTTATCAATAGATTTTGGAGTGCATTCACAATGGATCAGCTCTCAACGCTTGAACAGCTTTCGAGCACGGCCAGATATTCGCAGCAGACGCCTGCTACAAACGAGAATTCACCAGAACAAAACAAACTTGCCCGTCGGCAAAGCCGGAGAGCAGGTTTGTTCGCGCCGGAGCTGACCAAGGCGGCCTTGAAGCAATCGTTCGTGATGTTGCGGCCCGACATCCAGTGGAAAAATCCGGTAATGTTCGTGGTCGAAGTGGGCACGGTATTGTGCATGATCTTCACCATCCGAGCTCTGCTGGGTTATAGCAGCCAAGCGGGCGTAGGGTATCTCATCGCCCTAGATATTTGGCTATTTTTGACCGTCATATTCGCTAATTTTGCTTCCGCCTTGGCCGAAGCTCGTGGCAAAGCTCAGGCCGATGCCCTGCGAAAAACGCGGCAAGCCACGCCCGCTTTCCGCCTGAAAGCAAATGGCGCCGTCGAGGAAACCGTCTCTACGGCGTTGCAAGCCGGAGATCGAGTGGTCATCGAAGCCGGTCACATTATTCCCGGCGATGGAGAAATTATCGAAGGTGTGGCTTCAGTCGATGAATCGGCCATTACCGGCGAATCAGCGCCGGTCATCCGCGAGGCCGGGGGCGATCGCTCGGGAGTCACCGGCGGCACGCGGGTTTTGTCGGACCGCATCGTCGTACAAATCACGGCTGGCGCTGGCAAATCGTTTTTGGATCGCATGATTGCCCTTGTCGAAGGCGCAATCCGCCAGCGCACACCCAACGAAATTGCACTTTCGCTGGTATTGGCGGCGTTCACTTTGATTTTTTTAATTGTTACCGCAGCCCTTTGGCCCATGGCGCTCAACGCCGAGCTTTACATGAAGGACTTTCTGGGCATTGATCATCCGTTGAAAAGCCTTGGGACTGACGTGCCGACACTCGTCGCGCTATTGGTGTGTTTAATTCCCACGACAATCGGCGCGTTGTTGGCGGCCATCGGCATTGCCGGGATGGACCGAGCCTTGCGAGCAAACATTCTGGCCAAAAGCGGCAAGGCGGTGGAAGTGGCGGGCGATGTCGATACGTTATTGCTGGACAAAACAGGTACGATTACCATCGGCAACCGGAGAGCGACGCGATTTGTTCCGTTCGACGGCTTTAGTGCCACCGAGTTGGGAAGCCTGGCGGCGCAGGCTTCGGCGGCGGACGAGACTCCAGAAGGAAAGAGCATCGTAGAACTGTTTCATCAATTGGAACAGTCGCCGGTGGGCAACGGCTCAGCTCCCCCCGGAGTGCAATTCATAGCGTTTAGCGCCCAGACACGAATGAGCGGTATCGATCTGCCCGATGGTCGACAAATTCGTAAGGGCGCGCCCGATGCCATTCTGCGGCACGTCAAGAAACAAAACAGTTCCGCACCGACCAATACGGATGTCATGGTCGCGGAAGTGGCAAGCAAAGGGGCTACGCCCCTGTTGGTCTGCGACGGAAACCGCATCGCCGGAATGGTGGTATTGGAAGACATTTTAAAGCCAGGCATTTCCGAAAGGTTCGAACGCTTGCGGCGCATGGGACTCAGAACCGTCATGGTCACCGGCGACAATCCGCTAACCGCAGCGGCAATTGCCGCCCAGGCCGGAGTGGACGATTTCGTGGCCGAAGCTACGCCCGAGGCAAAGCTCGAATACATTCGCAAAGAGCAGGCGGGTGGCAAGCTCGTCGCCATGATGGGTGATGGCACCAACGACGCCCCAGCGCTGGCGCAAGCCGACGTGGGCATTGCGATGAATTCCGGCACGCAGGCCGCCAAGGAAGCAGGAAACATGGTGGACTTAGACAGCGATCCCACGAAGCTGATCGAAACCGTCGAAATCGGCAAGCAGTTGTTGATGACCCGCGGAGCGTTGACGACGTTTTCCATCGCTAATGACCTGGCGAAGTATTTCGCTATTATCCCGGCGTTGTTTGCGGCCACGTTGCCGTGGCTCAAGCCGTTCGACATCATGAATTTACACTCGGCCACGTCAGCGATTTTGTCAGCCGTGATTTTTAACGCGATTGTCATTCCGCTTCTCATTCCGATTGCATTAAAGGGAGTTAAATATCGTCCCGTGGGAGCAGATGCCCTGCTGCGTCGCAACCTGTTGATTTGGGGCCTGGGAGGCGTAATCGCGCCCTTTATTGGCATCAAGCTGATCGACCTTGTACTGACGGCTCTTCATATGGTGTAAACGGTCGTCACGTTAAAAAGCTCGGGACTATTAAATATCAAAAAATCAGTTATTTCGGAGATTGAAATTATGTCCGCTCATATTCGTGCCAACTTGTGGCTGTTGTTTCTGACCATTGTCTTATGCTGCATTCTTTATCCGTTGGTCTTGCTGATCATCGGCCAAACGCTGTTCCACGATAAAGCGCAGGGCAGCTTAGTTGTCGATGCCAGTGACAAAGTAATTGGCTCGCGGCTGATCGCTCAACCGTTCACTTCCGACGAATACTTCCAACCGCGCCCGTCGGCGGCCTCGTATAACGGCGCGGCATCCGGCGCTTCGAACTGGGGTGGTAACAACTACCTCTTGCGCGACCGAGTAGCGAAAGCGCTGGGCCCAATTGTGAAATACAACAGCGGAGAGAAGAAAGGACAACCTGTCGCACCTGATATCGAAGCGTGGTTCCAAAAGGATCAGTTCGGCGGCAAGCCGGGGGTCGTTGCGCAATGGGCCGATGCCCACAATACCGTCGCACAAAACTGGGTCGGCACGACGTACGATGACAAAAACCCGACGCCGCAGCAGCAATACGTGCTCGATTGGGAAAAGTCGCATCCGGATATCGTCGCTAAATTCAAGGCGGATAATCCGGATAATGACTCACCGGCACCCGCAGACTTGGCCGTGGTTTTCTTTGAGAATTTCTCCAAGGTGAACCCCGGCAAATTCCTGTCGGTTGTCACGAAACCGGGCCCCGACGGCAAGTCAACGACCAGCGTGGAGCCGGTGTCCGATGGAGCCGATATCCAATCGAACTTCTTTGATATGTGGCTGAGTGAACATCCCGATGCTGAATTGCAAACTGTGCCGGCCGATATGGTGATGGCCTCTGGCTCCGGTCTCGATCCCGACATCACTTTGGATAACGCGCTGTGGCAATTAGATCGCGTCGCGGCCGCCTGGGCCAAGAAAACAAGCACCGACGAAGCCGTCGTACACAAGGAAATCGAAAAGCAATTGCGTGACAGCGCCACGGCTCCTTTAGGCGGAACCGTTGGAGTCCCCTTGGTGAACGTCCTAGAAACTAATTTGGCGCTGCGTGCTCGCTTCGGAGGGAAATAGGCAGTATCCAATTTTCGCCAATAAATTGGTGATTCTTCCCGATGTTTTCCCGGAGTTCCTTGTTTGACCTGCCTTTAGATTCTCTTAGGCTGCACACCTAAGTGATGGGCTCAAGCTGGAACTCCGGGATTTTTCTCTTCCGAACATCATTGCGCATACTGTGTCAATGCACTTCTGAGAATGCCGCCTAATTCGGGGGCGGTTGTTGCGGCTCGGGATTGGAAGCTGCCCCTGTTGCTGCTCCATCGGCAGGCGGAGCAGGCTCTTGGCCTAATGGCAAACCCGTCTTTTTCAAGTGCTGCAAACTATCGTCAAACTGCTTTTCATAAGCGTCGCCGCCACAGCCTATGTTGCTTAACGTAAGTCCTCCGCAGACGATCAGCAACCACAATAAGCGACGCCGTAAATTTCGCTTATTCGAATTACGCATGACAGGTTAACTCCCGACGCTTGAGAACAAATACTCATAGAATGCTGCAATTCTCTGCCTCCCCTGGTGCAACTGTCAACAGAGGAGAATGAAGTATCAGCCGCGTAGCGAAACCCTTTGGCCTTTCTACAACAGCTTTTCGAGCAGCCGGCAATTGATTAGAATTTTCCCCGGAGGGTAAGCGAATGGCTAGCGGTCTGACTCGAAATCAGATGCCGGGAAACCGGTTGCGGGTTCGAATCCCGTGCCCTCCGCTTGAAAAGAACAGCGCGCCGTAACTGCTGACGGTAGATTAATTTCGGGAAGGCAGGTGTTTTCGAGCACCCCCACTGTCCAGGATTTGTCCCGGTTGGTTACTTCACTGTCACGTACGTCGGCACACCGCGCTGCGATGGCGTTGTTCGACACCAGGCAAGTCCGCAGGATTAAACCGAACGCGATTGAAAAAATTGACTTCATAACTAAACCCTCCAATTAGTTGCCGGCATCTGCCGCCGGTTTGCCGTCCCCAAAGGGGACCTTCTTCATAAATTCCTGCGATTCCTCGTCCCAGGGTTGGTAGTACCCATCGCCGGCTGTCGGCCGTCGATCGCCTGCATGATCCTGCCATTTGTCGACGGCATCACGCGGAATACCGGCGTTGACGCAAAATGTTTTGAAAAACGATCGCAGGCTATGGAACGTAAAGCCGCCGTGCTTTTTGCCAGCCGGTATCGTTAATATCTTCAGCAGCTTCTGAAAGCGTTCGTTGATATCCCGCATGTTCAAGTGATGGCCACCTTCGGGATATTGCACGCTCGGCGCTGCGGTAAAGAACCACCTACGCTTTGTCTTCGGCAATGTCTCTAAGATGGCCCGCAATCTCGGGTGAATTGGAACCTTGGTGCTGTTGCCGGTCTTTGTTTCCGCACCTGGCCGGGAGACTATGTAAATCCAATTTCCTTGGAAATCGACGTCGTCGAGCAGCAAGTGCTGAATCTCTCCACTGCGGCGCCCAGTAAAAGCCGCCACAGCAATAATCGACATCAAATCTCGATCAGCAATAGCGAGGATAGCATTGACCTGATCCAAATTGGGACCGCCACGAGGTTCATTTTTGGGGCGACGAAATCGACGGGAAGACAAGGGATTGGCTGCGATCAGTCGTCGATCAGCGCACCATTCGAGAAATGTTTTGAGTATGACCCCCTCATTGTGCATGCTGCGTTCACTTACTATCGGTTTACGGAATGCGCGGTAGCGGTCAATCAGCAAGAGATCAACGTTTGCTATTCGAGCCACCTGGACTGAATTAGAAAACGTTATGAATTTTTTCAATACACCTTTGTACTTTATGATAGTCTTACGCCGGCGGTCCTCGGTTATGAGATACTCGACGAAGTCATCGGCTGCCTGCCGCAGGGTGATTCCTTTTTGGATCGGACGATCTACTGGATTTTGTCCCTGCGCTAGTCGATCGTCCATACGAACTGCGCTATGTCGCGCAATCCGTAGATTCCGCGTTTTAAGCGAGGTTCGCCGATGTTGGCGGTTATACCAATATTCGGCAGTCCAAATTCCTGTTTTGCCGCGGCGATAAATGGTGACATGGTCACCAATCTGAATTCTGTTTTCGTTGTCATTATTCATAATTTAATCCATCCAATCCGGTCCATCAAAGAGAATGTCGAGTGCACGATCCCGCCAGATGAGAATGTGCTTGCCGCGTTTGCGGAATGCTCCGTCCAACCGTCCGGCTGCGATCCATGCATACATGGTTTTGACGCTCAGCCCGAGTAGCTGCGCCAGCTTTTCGGGGCTGAGAATGGGCGGCACTTTATTGCCGAAGGCGCGTTCAAGCTCATCGCGCGAAAGTCGTTTTCTGTTACTGCTCATGCGGCCATTCCCTGCCGAGCCAAGTAAGATTTGTTGCCAAATCATCTGGGCTTCGACGGGAAAAAGCTCGGACCTGAAAACAACAAAATCAGGTCCAACTTTTTGCGACCTTGAGAATTGCCAAGATCGTGCTAGCTTATGCCCGGCTCTTAGCGCTCAGCCACTTGATCGTGGATCGCTTGCCGCGTTGGATTGCAGAAATCGTCCTGCGCAGCTTTTGGACATATGAAAGATTTAACCCGAGAGTCTGCGCAATGGCCTGTTCCATCTGCAGCACAAAGCCGCCCCTCGGCTGCCTATAACGGCTTCTTATAGTCGTTTCCAAGTGGTGCACTTCGAAAAGCTTTCCATAGGCGTCGAAGTGGGGCAATCCTGCGATGGTGCGGTCCAAGCCCAGCTCGCGAGCAATTTGCAACTGCTGCTCACGAATCTCCTCCAACAGCGAGTCATCGCCCGTCAGTGGATAGTGAGTCGGCAAAACAATGTGTAAGCCGTGGCGAGGCATTGCCGGTGAGTCGAGCTTGATTAGAGCAGGGATGAGGGGCCCTTGGGGCTCCGGTAGATCCCACGTTACCATCTTGGTGAGGCTCCAATGAGTTAGGAATTGCTCAAGCTTTGTTTGAAACTCAGCCGCCTCCGCGCCGACTTTTCGAGCTTCGGGTGGCGCGGTCGGCAAACTACAACTGCGAGCTAAAGGGAAACCGGGTTGTTCATCCGAACGCAATGCATTCCAAGTGGACGCGAGTTCGTCACGCTGCTTACCGAAGTCTGGATCGAGGACGAGCCAACCCACATAGCCCTTAAGTCGCCGCCAAATATTCCGAGTCTTGCCCGCCATCGACCTGACGCTTGCTATCTGCTGTGATGTCCAGCCCATGGATTTCATCTTGTTAATCTCAGGCCACTCTTTCATTGGCATCAGGCACGGGTAAACAATAGGCGCTGACCGCCAGACACCAATTGAATCGTGCGCGCCACAGAGCGCGAGAAAGGCACACTCAGCCTCGGCATCAGCGGCTCCCACAAATAGCTTGCGTCGACTCGTTCCTGCCGAGAGAAACTCAATTGCCTTTTTGGGCAAACAGTACAATGGGCCACTGCCGTAAAATGCCGTCCACCAACGTTGATACCGGGCACGAAATTCATCAAGGAGATTGGTCATGGTGAAATCCTATGGACGGATTTGTAGGCACACTCGACAAAACATAACCACTACGATGTGCCGAGCGAGGTGGATTAGTGGAAAAGCTGAGACGGTTTGGTTTTGACGGAATCGGTTTAATTTATCTGACGCAGGGCTCTGGCCTTTGTCAACTTTTCGTGGGGATGTTGTTGGCTATTTCTTGTCGAATCGATGGATTGCATGCGGAAGTGATGTCGAACTATCAATCTGGCCAACACTTCCAAAAACTCTTTGACTGCGTCATGCCGACACTTTCCTTGTTGTTCCTTGGGTGGACACGACCGGAATGTAGTTTTGCCAATTGAAATGAGTAAACTCCTTGAGGAAGTATACGAGTCTTGAGGCAAGTCCAGCGAGTTGCTGACGTGCAAAGGCCGGAAATCGCACTGCTAGACTCTTGTATACCATCGCCATTGCGGTATAGTACCTGTTCTTCTTGATGAGGGGGGTAGTCATCGTGACAAACCGGCAACTTGATTTTGCTGCTTCATTCGAAGCCCTCACCGACAATCCGCCGTTTCCGTGGCAGCGGGTATGGTACGAACATCTGGCGGCCGGCAGGTTTGAGAAAATCAAAACATGCAGTCTCCCAACCGGCCTCGGAAAAACGTCGGTCATTGCTTGTTGGTTAATCGCACTGGCCAACGATACGGAAAACATTGTCCCGCGCCGTTTGGTATATGTGGTGAACCGACGCACGGTGGTCGATCAGGCTACCGACGAGGCAAACAAGCTACGCGACAAGCTCGGCGATAAATCGAACAACAATCGGCAATTGGCAGCCTTGAAAGCCCAACTGCAAAAGCTTTCCGCAACCGCGCTGCAAGCCGACGAGCCCCCCTTGGCCATCAGCACACTGCGCGGGCAATTTGAAGACAACCGCGAGTGGTCTGCCGACCCATCCAAGCCTACCATCATCGTTGGCACCGTGGACATGATCGGCAGCCGCTTGTTATTTAGCGGGTATGGGTGTGGTTTCAAATCGAAGCCGCTGCATGCGGGTTTCCTCGGGCAAGACGTGCTGCTGGTGCATGACGAGGCACACCTGGAAAAGCCCTTTCAGGAGTTGCTAATTGCGATTGAGAATGAGCAACGGAATGAACCATCAGAATTGGGTGAGAAATATCATCTTAAGGTAATTGAACTTTCGGCCACACCGCGCGGTGGCGGCGACGTTTTTAGTTTGACTGAAGAAGACGAAAGAAACGAAGTCATACAAAAGCGTATTCGGGCCAAAAAACTGCTGGTCTCGGTCCCTCTCGAAGTCCGTGAGGAAAAAAAATTGCCCGACCGGCTTGCCGAGTTGGCACTGGTTCATAAAGACAGCAATCGGGCGATTCTAGTATTCGCACGTACTGTCGATACGGTCGAAAAAGTGGCCGAGAAACTCCGAAAGGCGGCCGGGAAAGACTTTGTTGAAACACTAACCGGCACGCTTCGAGGCAAAGAACGAGATGAGTTAGTAAACAAGCCTGTTTTTCTACGCTTCTTAACTAAAGCTGAGCGCGAAAATAAAACCGTCTATCTCGTTTGCACGAGTGCCGGTGAAGTTGGCATCAACATTTCGGCTGACCATTTGGCTTGCGATCTATCCACGTTTGAGAGCATGGCTCAACGTTTGGGCCGCGTAAATCGTTTCGGCGACCGCGACGACACCCGCATTGATATCGTTCACCCAAATGAGTTCGACGATAAAGACGATTTTGAATCACGGTTAAAGGCAACGCTGGAATTGCTTACGCGGTTGAAGGGCAATGGCAGTCCTGCCGCTTTCGGAGAATTGAATTTGAAAGACCGCCTCGCCGCGTTTGCCCCCACAGCGACGATTCTGCCCACGTCGGATATTCTTTTCGATGCCTGGGCAATGACCAGCATCAAGGATAAGCTTCCAGGTCGCCCCGTCGTCGAGCCTTACCTGCACGGCATTAGTGACGATCCGCCACAGACCATAATCGCCTGGCGACAAGAAGTTGAACTGCTCACCCCTGAGGTTCTGGAAAGGAACAAGCTTGAACCGGAAGACATTCTCGATTTATACCCGCTAAAGCCGCACGAAGAACTGAGCGGACCGACTTACGGCAAGAACAAGGTATTCGAGCAGTTTGAAAAGATCGCTGCACGAGATGCAAAACGAGAACCCAACTTGCGCCTCTCTGCCTGGGTCATTGAACCGGATGGTTCCATCGCGATCTATCCCCTCGTCAAACTCGCTGAAAAGGATAAGCAAAACAAACCTCTAATTCCCCTGGGCGGCCGCACGGTCTTACTTCCGCCGCATGCAGGTGGATTTAGTGGCGGACTCCTCCAAGGAGATGAACCCTTCTCAGAAGCAATCGAATACGACGTGTCGGACCAGTGGTACACCGATAAGAAAATGTCTATCCGACGTCGATGGCGCGGCAACGCTGACGATGACGACTTCGAAACGGAAACCGAAAAGATGCGGTTGATTAGATCAATCTACATCCCTGCCCCAGGCGATGACGAGGACACGGGAGGTTGGTCTTGGCTCTGGTTCACGCGTCCTAAATCTGCCGATGACGATGGATCCAAGACAAGCCACGACGCCACAACTTTGGATCATCACACAAACGACGTGGAACAGGAAGCAAAGAGGTTGGCTGACTTACTATTGCGGGATAAGCCGGCGCTGCGCGCGGCACTAATTCTGGCCGCGCGGTTCCATGATTTGGGAAAATGTCGCAGCGTTTGGCAGCGAAGCATTGGCAATGACGATTACCCGAAGAAAAAATATGCCAAGTCTGGTCGTTTGCCCTACGGCGGCCAATTGAAGCCGCGAGAAATTACCGGTTACCGTCACGAATTTGGTTCTCTCGTCGATGTATTGGATCAGCAGCAACAGCATCTCGCCGAGTTGCAGAGGCTGACCGAAGATATGCAAGATTTGGTGTTGCATCTAATTGCCGCCCATCACGGCCGTGGGCGGCCTCACTTTCCATCGAATGGCGATTCGGACGAAGCCTTCGATCCAGAGCCGAAGGGGCAAAACTTAGCCACAATCGCAACCGCAGTGCCGCGGCGGTTTGCCCGTTTGCAGCGCAAATACGGACGGTGGGGCCTGGCATATTTGGAGTCGCTGCTCCGCGCCGCTGACTATGCCGCCAGTGCCAAACCAAGCCCGGAGGGATTCGTGACGGAGGATAAGCAATGAGCGAAGCCATTCGCATCAATGTCGATCCGACTAACCCGGGCCAATTTTTCGCCTGCTGCGGTCTGCTGGAACTGGTCGATCGACTGTGGCCACGCGCGGAAGGATGGTTTGAAAAGGGGGAGTTTTGCATTGAGTGCGAGGGAGCATTATGCAAGGTGCTAGATGCTTTCGTAAGTTGCCGTCTGACAAACACGATGACCGAGGCTCAACATGTTCGATTTAAAGAAATCACCGCGATGAAAGTGAAGGAGCGAAAAAGCACACCCGGAGTTGAAGACGAGGAAAAGACGCTGGGAGCAATGCTTCGCGAGGCATCCATTGTTCTGAAGGCTCCCTTCGATATTACACTCGATTGGTTCACTGACGGCTATGCCGGCGGGAGCCGATTCAAAACTTGGGCAGGCCGGCAATCGGTTCTCGATATCGCTACGTCTATGAAACAAGCTTTGGAAGCTGCCGAATGGCGAACCGAAAAATGCTTGACGTTCTTGGCTAAAGAGTGCGGTCTGCCGTTCAACTTTGATTCCGATCTAGGCGGGCAAGGGGATGCCGTCGATGTTGGCTTTAGTTTCGATCCGCTGGCGGCAAGCGCTCTGACGCGGATCGGAACTTCAGCCCGACCCGCGCTAGAACTGCTCGCATTTGTCGGATTGCAACGATTTCGCCCCGCAGAAATTAAAGGGGAGAATCGGTTCCTATATACGACCTGGAATCAACCACTCCCTATACAAGTCGCAATGCCCGCTGCTTGTGGGGTACTGCCGCTTTCGGGCGCGAAGCGATTTGAGTTCCGCTTGCTGTACCGCACTAAGTACCTAAAGAGTTTTTTGCCCGCTATTTCTTTAACTGGAGGTTCCGATGAGTGACCCTGCTCAGTTCGATCCTTGGCTGACGACTGACAACTTTGCCGCGTTGATCATCCGCGAATTCCTCGAACCTGTCGAAGGACCAGATGGAGTGATATTCCCAGCGACATATGCCGCGGCGGAAGACAAGAAAGTGTTTCCTGGTGGTTACAATATTGATCCGCCCGAGGGTGAGAAAAACGTTTGCCTCATCGATAGCGTTGGTTCGCAAGCGAACCGAATCGAGCCGATGTTCGCCAAACCGGACTATGCTCATCTCATTCCGCAAATTTCTGTGCGGGCAGGCGAAAAGTCCGTGAGTATTTTGGACGCTGGTCATCGGGCTGGAGATGCACTTGTCCGTTGCACACCGCTACAGAAGGAATTGCAGGATGCTTTCAAAGCGGTCCTGAAAGGAAACGCAGAACCACTCGCCAAAATCGCGCCAACTTCGCTGGTTTTCGGCGTCTGGGATTCGCGCGATACCCAGGCAAAACTACCCCGTTTGGTGGCGTCTACAATTCGGGCATTCGATGTCAGACGACTCAAGCGTTCAGCGCAATACAATCCTTCGACCGATTACATTGGTGATAAGCTATTGGAAGACACTGCTGACACAAAGCTGAAAGACGCCTACGCAGAACGCGGCTTCGTTCACGTCCCCGCAACTGGTTCGCACGGTGGCGTCATCGTAACCGGCGAAATCCGTCGGGATGCGATTTTGAGCCTCGCCGCATTACGATTGCTCAACGCTGGCAGCGATACGGGAAAAACACACGCTTTACGCCGATACATCTTCGGCCTGTCGCTCGTCGCATTCACAGCCAATGCTTCCACATATCTTCGGCAGGGGTGCAATCTCGTATCGAGCGAAAAGCCCCGTGTATTCAGCTTGGTGCATTCTGACGGCAAACGTGAAGCCCTGAAAATAACGCTGGCAGATGCGTTGAAATATGCCACTGTGGTAGCCGAGACCTTCGGTGTTGGGGAAAGCAAAGAAGTAACATTTGACCCTAAGCTAGCGGTTATGGACATTAGAGGTGAGAGCGATGTTAAAGGAACACGGAAAAAGTCGGCAAAGAAAGCCGAAGCAACTGCAATGCCGCAGGAGGCTAACGGATGACTTCCGTGCTCTGCGTTATGCTGCGCTTCCTCGACCCCATGCCGAGATTCCACGGTCGGGGCGATGACGGTAGCCCCGAATGGCCGCCGTCGCCACTGCGATTGTTCCAGGCGCTGGTGAGCGCTTCGGCTACACGCTGGCGTGAAAACCAATTCCAAGATTTAGCGTGCCCGGCATTGCAATGGCTTGAAGCGATTCAACCTTCGATTGTGACCCCAAAGATTTCGCCTGAGAGTTTTGGTTATCGCATGTATGTTCCTAACAACTCCGGAGACTTGGTGACAGCAGCGTGGGCTCGCGGAGATACGGAAACGAGTATGGTGAAGTTCCGAGTCGAAAAGGACATTCGTCCAGTCCACCTTTGCGGCGGCGATACGGTTTATTATCTATATCCTTTTGCTAATGACCAAGCGAAGTTACAAATGCACTCTGAAATCCTCAAAACTGCCGCTCGAAGCATTACTCACTTAGGCTGGGGAATTGATATGGTGGCTGGCGATGCAAAAGAAATGCAGTCGGAGCAAATCGACGATCTTCCTGGCGAGCGCTGGGTATTAAGCGCGGGTGGTGGGACGGCTTTGCGCGTGCCAATTGAAGGAACTTTGAATGATTTAATCCAGCGGCACGAGCGATTTTTGCATCGGCTTGATGGAGGCGCATTCAATCCGGTGCCCCCACTGCGTGCATTTCGTGTCGTCGGGTATCGTCGCGCGACCGATCCTTTGATACGGCAATTCGCTGCATTTTCGTTGCTGAAGTCTGACGCAAGCGGCTACTGTGCTTTTGACACTGTTCGGCGAGGAATGACCGTCGCGGGAATGATGCGAAGCGCTACCAAAAGAGCTGCCCGATTATCCGGTTGGAATGAGGAGCAAATAGGTTCCTTTGTGTTAGGTCACGCCGAGAAAGTAGGCGCTGATCACATTCCGGTGAGCAACCGACGATTTGCTTATATTCCTCTGCCCACCATCGAGTTTCGCGGCGTTCGAAATGCATCTGTCGTGGGGAGTGTCCGCCGAGCACTTGTAGCCGTACTGCCAGAGGGCGGTCTTGAGAAAATCGATTGGGCGTGTCGCGCCATTTCCGGCACGGAATTAATTGACAAATACGAGAACCCGCAAGCCATTCTGTCGGTAATTCCGCGGACGGAAAAAATGCTTAAGCATTACCTCGGTCCTGCCTCAGTTTGGTCCACAGTAACACCAGTGGTTCTGCCTGGTTATGACGACCCAAGTCACTGCCGTCGCCGGCTCAGAAGTGTCACAAATTCGCAAGAACAGAAACGTTTGTTGGAAAAACTTGATGAACGAATCGAAAGTTTGTTGCGCAAGGCCCTTCATCAAGCCGGATTTTCGCGACAACTGGCCGCGCAAGCGGAATTGCAATGGCGGCAAGGTGGTTTCCGGCCTGGGGTAGATCTGGCAACACGCTATGGAGTTCCCGATCATCTAAAGCGTTTTTCACGATGGCATGTGAAAATTGTCTGGCGAAACGTCGATGGCCAGATAATTGAAATTCCAGGGCCAATATGTATCGGCGGCGGTCGGTTTTATGGCCTTGGCCTATTTGCCGCTGAGGATCGGTAGTGGGGCTTTTGCCCACCGGAGGATGAGCCGGTTGGATGGTCTTTGGCAACTTGAAATTTCAGCTGAATAAGATCGCGGAAGCATGGCTCCCTGGTTCGACGGTCGGCTCGTTGAGCCCGGGAGCATGGCTTTATTTGTCGGTAGGCAATCTTCCGAGCCGCAGGCATGTTGCTTAGAAATCTGCGAAGATAATTGTTGCAATGGGACATGGTTCAACTACACTAGGGGGGTGTCAACGCGCCAATTCAATGGATGGTCATCCGGAACTTTTTTGGCACGGAAGGTTGATCTCGTGGACATTAGATTTGGTGCCAATCGTGCGCAATACTTATCTAGTTTGCTACGACATTTGCGATGACAAACGCCTGCGCAAGGTTTACAAGGCCATGCGCGATTTTGGCGATCACCTGCAGTACTCGGTTTTCGAATGCCAATTCACGGCCATTGATTTGGCCAAGTGTCGCCACGTGCTTTCAGAGATTATCAAGCACAATGAAGACCAGGTATTGTTCGTGGATCTTGGACCGACGGAAGGGCGCGGGGAACGGGTAATTTCGGCGCTGGGCCAACCGTATTCGCCGATTGGCGCGGCATGTATTGTGGTTTGAAAGCGAACCGATCCAGAAATAGACACAAATTGTAGGGTTAATCCTGCATGGACGCCGACCTCTGTTTAGCAAGGCGCCCTCATGATCAACACGAATGCCACGCCAGATTATCTGCCGGCACGGATGCTTAATGAGTTCGTTTACTGCCCGCGGTTGTTCTATTATGAGTGGGTGGAGGGAGTGTTTGCCCACAATCGTGAAACGGTGGAGGGATCGCTGGGGCACTCGAAAATCGATGGGCAACAGGATGAACTGGCGCCGGCCGATGAGCTTGATCCAGCTGAACGCATTCACTCTCGTTCGGTCACTCTCTCTAGCGACACACACGGATTGATCGCCAAGCTTGACCTAATCGAAGCCGAAGGTGGGACTGTCACGCCGATTGACTACAAGCGCGGCTCTCCACGGCTCAATGCCGATACGGACCTGCCGGAAGTGTGGGACGCCGACCGAGTGCAACTGGCGGCGCAAGCTTTGGTGCTGCGCGACAACGGTTATGATTGCCATGAGGCCATCGTGTACTACGTTGCCACGAAGCAACGAGTGCGCGTGCCGATTGACGATGCCCTGGTCGCTCAGACACTACGATCGCTATCTTATGCCCGGGCGGCTGCTGCTTCCGATCGCATTCCATTGCCGCTGGTCGATAGTCCCAAATGCCCACGATGTTCCTTAGTCGGCATATGCTTGCCCGATGAAACGTGGGCATGTCATGGTGCTGCCACCGAAAACAATCACTCTCCGCAGCAAATGCTATTCGATGCTGGCTCATCGAACTCAATTTTCGCCAATCGCAGCGACGTGGAGCCGCGCCGCATGGTTGCCGCTCGTGACGAATTACGGCCGCTTTATCTAAATAGCCAAGGACTTCATGTTGGCAAATCTGGCAATGTGCTCAAGGTGAAAGAGAAAGACAAAGTGGTGCAGGAAGTTCGCATTGGTGAAACATGCCAAATCAATCTGTTTGGGAACATTCAACTTTCAACACAAGCGCTGCAGGCGTTGTGCGAAAATGAAGTGCCGATTGCCTACTTCTCAATGGGCGGCTGGTTCTATGGAATTACCCAAGGGCTGGGCGTTAAAAATGTTTACCTGCGGCGCGACCAATTCCGATTGGCCGATGAGCCGTCGTTTTGTCTGCGATTGGCTCGGACACTCGTCTCAGGAAAGATTCGCAACCAACGGACGATGTTACAGCGCAATCATGTGGAGCCACCTTCCGGGCCAATTGCATTTCTCAAGTGCATGCAAGAAGATGCCGAACATGCCAAGTCGCTGGAGGAATTATTGGGTATCGAGGGCAGCGCGGCTCGTGCGTACTTCGAGAACTTTTCCGGAATGATCAAAGTGGATGAGGCCGAGGGATCATCCAGCCGAGCAAAAACCGAATTCAGCTTCGACTTTTTGCACCGCAATCGTCGTCCGCCTCGCGATCCTGTGAACGCCTTGCTCTCGCTCGCTTATAGCGTGCTTGCCAAGGATCTGACCATTGTTTGCCAGGGTGTAGGCTTTGATGCGTACCTGGGGTTTTACCATCAGCCGCGGTTTGGTCGCGCCGCGCTTCCACTGGACTTGATGGAGCCGTTTCGGCCATTGATTGCCGATTCCGCAGTGTTGTCGGCCATTAACACGCGGATGGTAACGCCGGGCGACTTTATTCGCACCGGGCAAGCGGTGGCACTGACACCTGCGGGGCGCAAATCATTTTTTCGCGCGTATGAGCAACGTATGGACACCCTGGTCACCCATCCGTTGTTTGGTTATCGTGTGAATTATCGGCGTTTACTAGAAATACAGACTCGTTTGCTGGCTCGACACTTGACCGGTGAGATTAGCTCATACCCGGTATTTGTGACTCGTTGATTGGCCACTGCGCTATTTTTTAGTTCGAATTGGATAGCGAGCGGCGAGGTGTGTTCGAAACGCCGGGACTCGCTCGTGGAACACAAGTTGTGTACATAGAGTGGTTTCGGCAAGCAGAAGGTAGGATATGGCTTCTGATCAGCTATCAGTTGTGCTGACCGCTCGTGGAATCGTCTCTGGCTCTTTGGCAATTCAGAACTTACACCCGCGGGCTTTCCGCGGCTGATCAGCCGCGGCCACATTGAAGC
>DATJYL010000200.1 GCA_035499655.1 Pirellulales bacterium | reverse complement strand
TCTTCCATTGCCAGGTCGCGAAGCAATTTCTCTTGCTTGGGCGAAAGCGTCTTGGGCACTTCCAATTGAATGACCACCAACAAATCGCCTTTGCCGCCGCCGCGCGGGTCTGGCATCCCCCGGCGTCGTAGCTTGACCACTTGCCCGGGCTGCGTGCCGGCGGGCACTTCAAAATCTTCCGGGCCCTCCAGCGTGGGCACTTTTATTTTCGCGCCCAATGCCGCTTGGGCGTAGCTGATTGGCACGCGGCAAATTAAATCTTGCCCGTCGCGCTCGAACAGCGGATGTTCCTTCAAATTGATCACGCAGAAGCAATCGCCCGGCGGACCGCCGTTGGGGCTTGGTTCTCCTTCTCCCGCCAAGCGCACCCGCATGTGATGGTCGACCCCGCCGGGAATTTTCACCTCCCGGAACACGTGCTTCACCACAAATGCCGCACCATGACATTTGCCGCAAGGGTCTTTGATTAATTGGCCGGAACCCTGGCACGCCGGACACGTGGTTTGCACCCGGAAAATCCCGCTGGCTTGCACCACTTGGCCCCGGCCACCGCAGTAACGGCACGTTTCCGGCTTCGTTCCTGGCTTGGCCCCCGTGCCCCGGCATTCCGTGCACGGTTCGTGCCGATCGAATTCAATGGTTTTGGTTACGCCCCGCGCCGCCTCAAACAAATCAATCGTCAATTCGCAGGCGACATCGTCTCCTTTGCGAACTCTTCGGCCCCCGCCGCGTCGCCCCCCGCCAAACAAATCGCCGAAAACGCCGCCCCCGAATATATCGCCGAAGGCCTCGAAAATATCGTTCACGTCGGTAAAGTGGTGTACGCCCCCTTCCACGCCGGCATGGCCGTAGCGGTCGTATCGCGACCGCTTGTCATCGTCCGAAAGCACTTCGAACGCTTCGGCGCATTCCTTGAACTTGACAACCGCTTCTTCGTTATTCGGATTGCGATCAGGATGATGCGCCAGTGCCAGCTTGCGATAGGCGTCGGCAATTTCCTTTTGCGAGGCGGTTCGCCCCACGCCCAGCACCTCGTAGTAATCGCGTTTAGCTGCCATCGTTGCCATGGCGGTGAACATCAAAATTTTGTAGCGGCGGCTGTCCTCAGCCGCAAAGGCGCTGGCAAATAAACAATTCTACGTCATTCCGCTCGCTCGGAGAGCGCCGTTTCTGTCTCTACCATGCGACGCAAACGGGCCGCCTTGTTTTAACAAGACGGCCCAAGCTGCTTCGCAATTACTGGCGCTTACCGAATCACGCCTTCCGGCGCTCGCTGTTTCTTGTCGTCGTCTTCCAAATTCGTCACCAGCGCCTCGGTCGTCAGCATCAATCCGGCAATGCTGGAAGCGTTGGCCAGGGCCGAGCGAACCACTTTCAGCGGATCGATAATCCCCGCCTTCACCATATCGACGTACTCCTGTCGGTTGGCGTCAAAGCCGGTATTGGTCGGCTTTTCGCGCACTTCGTCGACCACCACGGAGCCGTCGATGCCGCAATTGTCGGCAATTTGCCGCATCGGGGCTTCGATGGCGTGCAGCACAATGTCGATGCCGATTTTTTCATCTCCCTTGGCCGAGCCGCGATTTTTTTCCACCGCCTCACGGCACCGCACCAGCGCCACGCCGCCGCCGGGCAAAATCCCTTCTTCCACCGCCGCCCGTGTGGCGTGCAGCGCATCTTCCACCCGGGCTTTTTTCTGCTTCATTTCGGCTTCGGTGCCGGCGCCGACGGAAATAATCGCCACGCCGCCGGTCAATTTGGCCAGGCGTTCCTGGAATTTTTCCTTGTCGTAATCGCTTTCGGTATTCTCAATTTGATTGCGAATTTGCTGAATGCGATTTTGAATGTCGGCCCGTTTGCCGGCGCCTTCGACAATCGTGGTGTCGTTCTTATCGACCGTGATTTTTTTGGCGCGACCCAGCTGATTGAGCTCCAGGCTTTCCAGCTTGATGCCCAAATCTTCGCTGATGAGCGTGCCGCCGGTCACAATGGCAATATCTTGCAGCATCGCCTTGCGTCGATCGCCAAAGCCCGGCGCCTTCACCGCACACACGTTCAGCACGCCGCGCAGGCGGTTCACAACCAGCGCCGTCAGCGCCTCGCCTTCCACATCCTCGGCAATGATCAACAGCGGCTTGCCGCCTTGTGCCACTTTTTCCAAAATCGGCACCAATTCGCGCAAGTTGCTGATTTTCTTTTCGTGAATCAAAATCAACGCGTCTTCCAGAAAGCAATCCATTTCTGTGGGGCGCGTGATGAAGTACGGCGAAATGAATCCCTTGTCGAACTGCATGCCGTCGACATATTTCACTTCCGTCGCCATGCTCTTGCCTTCTTCGACCGTGATCACGCCGTCTTTGCCCACCTTTTCCAACGCGTCGGCCAACAGATCGCCAATTTCCTTGTCGCTGTTGGCGCTGATGGCGCCGACCTGAGAAACTTCCGCCTTGCCCGAAACGGGCTTGGCCATCGATTTCAAATGCTCGACGGCCGCATCCGTGGCCTTGTCGATGCCGCGCCGCACCGCCATCGGGTTGCTGCCGGCGGCAATGACTTTGCACCCCTCTTTGAAAATCGCCCGAGCCAGCACCGTGGCCGTCGTGGTGCCGTCGCCGGCAATGTCCGACGTTTTACTGGCCACTTCGTTCACTAGCTTGGCGCCCATGTTTTCGAAGCGATCTTCCAAATCGACTTCCTTGCTCACGGTCACGCCGTCTTTGGTAACCGTGGGGCCGCCGAACGATTTAGAAATAATCACGTTCCGGCCCGTCGGACCCATGGTTACGGCCACGGCGTCGGCAAGCTTTTCCACACCCTTGAGCATTTTCGCGCGGGCCTGATCTTCAAACAGCAATTGTTTGGCTGACACGATATGGATTCCTGATTAACGAAATGATTTGTATTTAACGAATTGTTTATTTAGCCCCCGGCGACTCGCCGGGGGCCATGTACGATCTAAACGACGCGCTGCGAGCTAATTCAGCACCTTCGCCAAAATGTCGGTCTCGCGGAGGATTTTGACTTCGTCCCCTTCCAGCTCGATGTCGGTGCCGGAGTATTTTCCGTAAATCACTTCATCACCGATCGAAACCGAAAGCGTGCCCCGCTGCCCGCTTTCCAGCAACTTGCCTGGCCCAATCGAAACCACTTTGCCCCGCTGCGGCTTTTCCTTGGCGCTGTCGGGCAGCACAATGCCGCCGGCCGTGCGCTCCTCGGCTTCAACCGGCTTCACGACAACACGATCATCCAGCGGACGCAATTTCGATTTGGCCATGATTTGTTTCCTTGCAAATAAAATGAATTGACGATTTTCTGTTTCGATAAAAACCCAAGCCGACGACTCTGTCGTCGGTTGACTCACATCATCCCGCCCATGCCACCCATTCCCATACCACCCATGCCGCCGCCCATTCCGCCCATGCCTCCCATGCCGTGGTCGTGACCATGGTCGTGGCCGCCGGCTTCCTCCTCTTCCTTCGGCATGTCGGTCACTAATGCGGACGTGGTCAAAAGCAAACTGGCCACACTGGCGGCGTTTTGTAAGGCAATCCGCACCACTTTCGCCGGATCGATAATGCCGCGAGCAGCAAGATCGGTGTATTCATCGCGGTCGGCATCGTAACCGTCGTTTTTGCCTTTCATGTGCCGCACCCGGTTCACCACCACCGCGCCATCGACTCCGGCATTTTCAGCGATGCAGCTCAGCGGCCAGTGGAGCACGTTCCGTACAATTTGCGCACCCAGGGCTTCGTCCCCTTCCAGGCCGTGTTTGTCCAGCACCTTTTCGCACCGCAGCAAAGCCACGCCGCCGCCGGGAACAATGCCTTCTTCCAGCGCCGCCTTCGTGGCTGACTGGGCATCTTCCAACAAATACTTGCGCTCCTTCATTTCGGTTTCGGTCACGGCGCCGCAGTGAATTTGCGCCACCCCGCCAGCCAGCTTCGCCAGGCGTTCTTGAAGTTTTTCACGGTCGTAATCGCTGTCGGTCCCTTCGATTTCGCGCCGAATCTGCTCGACCCGGCCATCAATGGCATCCTTCTTGCCGGCGCCGTCGACAATCGTCGTATTCTCGCTGTCGACAATGATTTTTTTCGCCCGGCCCAGGTCGGTCAGCTTGACCGAATCGAGTTGAATGCCCAGGTCTTTGAAAATCGCCTGACCGCCGGTCAGCACGGCAATGTCGCCCAGCATCGCCTTACGGCGGTCGCCATAACCAGGCGCTTTCACCGCGCACACGTTCAAAATGCCACGCAGCTTATTCACGACTAGAGTGGCCAACGCTTCGCCTTCCACATCTTCGGCGATGATGAGCAGCGGCTTGTTCGCCTTGCTGATGGCTTCCAACAGGGGCACCAAATTTTTGGCATTGGAGATTTTTTCTTCATACACCAGCACGTAGCAATTTTCCAGCTCGACGATTTGCTCGTCGGCATTGGTGACAAAGTGCGGCGATAAAAAGCCGCGGTCAAACTGCATTCCTTCCACCACGTCAACCGTCGTTTCGCTCTGCTTCCCTTCCTCGACGGTGATCACGCCGTTTTTTCCAACTTTCATGAAGGCGTCGGACAATACTTTTCCAATCGATGGATCGTTGTTGCCGGCAATGGTGGCAATTTGCTCAATTTCCTTGCGATTCTTTTCGTCAATGGGCGAAGCCATCTTCTTGATGGCCTCGAACACGATTTCCGTGGCTTTGGATATTCCGCGAGAAAGTGCCATCGGGTCGGCCCCGGCGGCAATCATTCGCAGCCCTTCTTTGTAAATGGCTTCAGCCAGCACCGTGGCGGTAGTCGTGCCATCGCCGGCGATGTCGTTGGTTTTGCTGGCGGCTTCCTTCACCAATTTCGCGCCCAGATTTTCGTACGGGTCGTCCAGCTCAATGTCCTCGGCCACCGTCACGCCGTCTTTGGTAATCTTGGGCGAGCCCCAGCCTTTGTCGAGCACGGCATTCCGGCCCCGCGGGCCCAGCGTGCTGCGAACTGCCTTGGCGAGCTTGTTTACGCCCGCAGCCAGCGGCAAACGCGCCTCGTCGTCGAACACCATTTGTTTTGCCACAGAAATAATCCTCCAGGATTGAGATGATTTATCGTTGCAAGATTACGGTATGTCGCCTTGCGCTGGGTCGGATCAATGTGTTTCACCCGCAGCCGGCCGTCTATAGACTCTGACCCCATTTGGCAGCCGAAGCCCAAAACGGCCCCTACAAAAGCAACCGTCGTGCCGCACTCACATTTACTCTCGCAAACCCCTGCTTTATTAAGGGGTTACGCATTTTGGGGCGAAACAGGCAGGCTTGCCTCCGGCACTAGAAATCGCCCAGCGATGCCATTCTGACAGGAATTCTGATCTTAAATGCCTGTACAGCCCATCCTGGTTTGTACATGTTCGCCAAGTTATCATATTCCCGGCCTCTATCACAAAACGACAACCGTCCTAAGGAAGCGCGACATGCGACGATTTCTTCACACGAGCCCTGTCGGAAAAAAACGGCGTCTCATCTTCGAGCAGCTCGAAACCCGCGCACTGTTGGCCGGCAACGTCAACGTCGCTGTCAACGCCGGCGAACTCGACATCACCGGCGACGCCGCCAGCAATAGCATTCAAGTCACGCAGTTGGCTTCCGGCCAATGGAAAGTCACCGGCACCGCCACCAAAATCAACGGCGGCAACGCTGCTTTCGTCACCACGGCTGCCAATCCCGTCACAGGCGACATCGACATCGACCTGGGCCAAGGCAACAACACGCTCCAAATGCAGAACGGAGCCGCGCCGGCCAACGTCAACATCGGCAGCGGAAGCGGCAACGACGTGCTGACGGTAAGAAAAGTTACAAGCAACTCAAGCGTCGGAACCATTTCCATCGCCGCGGGCGACGGCAGCAATGTCATCAATGTGAACAATGTCACGGTGCCGTTCGAAATTTCGATTGCTGGCGGCACAAACGCTGACTCCATCGCTGTATCGAACGCATCCACCCTGGAGTTCGACATTTCTGCCGGAAATGGCGCCAATGCCATCGCGGTGAATAATGCCAGCGCAAGAAGTATGGATATCTTAGGGGGCGCGAATAGCGACTCTGTGGCACTCAACAACGTCAGTTCGGAAAAAGATCTCGAAGTGAGACTGGGCGATGGCACAAACGCCCTCTTCATGAATCACTTTTCCTCCTCCGACAACTTCGTGACAAGCATCACCGCAGGAAATGGCCGCAATAGCATTGCCCTGGCAAATATCAGCATGGTGGCAAGTGCAGATGGAGGTGAATTAAGCATCCAAACCGGCGATGGCCCGAACTCAATTGCCCTGACTAATGTCAGCCTGTCTGGCTGTTCATTGTCAATCAGTACTGGCAATGGCAACGATTCCATCTCGCTGACCCGTGTCAACGTTCCACTTCAAGACATCTTTATTAACACAGGAGCGGGCACCGATGCCGTGACACTGAATGCCGTCACCTGCGTCTACCTGGATGTTTACGTCGGCCCAGGAAATTTCGACACGCTCTCCATCTTCAACACGACGATTACCGATGCCGGCCAATTTGAGACGTCGGCGGCACGAATGGCATTCTCATCGGCGCCAATAATCATCTTACACAGCCGCCCGATGTCATCGGCTTTGCCTACCG
>DATJYL010000199.1 GCA_035499655.1 Pirellulales bacterium | reverse complement strand
AAGCAGCAGGCGAAAACCTTCCAGGCCAATTTTCCCGCGGCCAATATGTTCGTGCCGATCGACGTGGGAACCCAGCTCTTTCTTGCTGTCATTCAAGTGAATCGCCTTCACCAGTTTGATGCCCACGATGTCGTCGAGTTGCCGCATCGTGGCTTCGTAATCTTTCGGCGTGGAAATGGGATAGCCTGCGGCCAGCAAGTGACAGGTATCGATGCACACGCCTAATCGTTTGGGCTCGGCAACGCCCTGGAGAATTGCCGCCAAGTGTTCAAATCGCCAGCCCAGCGCACTCCCCTGCCCCGCCGTGTTTTCTAGCAGAGTTTTCGCCCTCAGCTTTCCAACTTTTTGGTGCACTTCGTCCAGCCCCTGCACAATCCGCCTTAACCCCGCCTCTTCGCTGCTGGTGGTGAACGAACCGGGGTGCATCACCACATACGGGATGCCCAACTGCTCGGCCCTGAGCAGTTCGACGGCGAACGCCTCGACCGATTTCCGCCACAGCGTTTCGTCGGGCGCAGCCAGATTGATGAGATACGAATCGTGCGACAGCGGGTGGGCAATGTTATGCTTCGCAAGCGCCGCCTGAAATTGGGCCGCGTCGTCATCGGTAATGGCCTTGGCGCGCCACTGATTGTTGTTCTTGGTGAACAACTGCACGCAATCGCAGCCGCAGGCGGCGGCCAGTTCAACGGCCCGATAATAGCCGCCGGAAATCGATTGATGCGCGCCAAGAATGGGCATAATTATTTCCGCGCAGATTGAAGACCAGCGATACGATAGCGTGAACCGTGGCAGTCAGGAAATGAGGAGCTAAGACCAACGACCCTACGTCCCCTGGCAGCGCCCTCTTCGACACCCCGCGAAGCAATCATCGCCGGGCAAGCCGTGTCAACCAGCATGCAATTTTTTATCTAATATCGCCAAATTGAAGTATCAGTGTGCCGTAATTGTTGTGTATATTCGCCATCTTCACATTTTACCGGCTTTGGCTTATAATCTTCGCCGTTAACAAAGGGGTTCAGCAACTCGATTGAAGAGGATTGCCACCGTGCGAAATCGACCGAAAACTAGCCGCCGGATGTTCAGGTTCGAACCGTTGGAAAAGCGTGCCCTATTGGCTGGGAACGTAATGGCCACGGTTACCGGAGGTGAATTGGATATTACCGGCGATGCGGCCGGCAACTCCGTTCAAGTGTGGCAAACCGGCGCTGACACTTGGAAGGTACAAGGCATTGCCACCACCATCAACGGAAGTCATGCCACGTACTTGGCCACCGGCGTTACGGGCAACATTGAAGCCAATCTGATGGCCGGCAACAACTTCATTAAAGTTTTTAACGGAACCGTGCCAGGGGCACTGGGCATCACCGCAGAAGGGGGCAACGACACTGTGCAGGTTACAAACGTCAGCACTGGGCTAAGCACCGCCGCAGATAGCACTTCGCTGGTAATCAATGCCGGCGACGGCAAAAACACGGTGGCGCTTTCCGGCGTGATAACCAGCGGGCAAACTCAAATCATTTCGGGCAATGGTACCGCGGTGATTTCCCTGGCGAACGTGACCGTCAATGCCGGAAGCGTCTCCGGCAGCAACTTTGTGGAGACGGGCAATGGCACCGCGGCCATCTCCTTCTCGCATGTCAGCATGACAATGGGCACTGGCGACAACTTCGTGGATACAGGTAATGGCACCGCAGCCATCTCGCTCTCGCACGTCACCATGACTGTCAGCGGTGGCGACAACTTTGTAGATACGGGGAGCGGCAAGGCGACCATCGCGCTGGCGAATGTGAGCATGAATAGTGCTGGTGGCGACAACTTCGTGGATACCGGTGGCGGCACGGCGAACGTTGCCCTGGTGAATGTCAAGATGATAACTACCAACGCCGACAACTTCATAGATACGGGTAACGGCGCCGCAGCTATCTCGCTGATTGACGTCACCATGAGCGCTACCAATGCCGCCAACTTCGTAGATACGGGTAACGGCACCGCGGCCATTTCGATCTCGAAATCGACGATTACAAACAGCGGCGCCGGCTCAGAAAACTTCGTGGCAACCGGAAATGGCACCGCGGCTATTTCGATTTCGAACTCAACGATAACGACTAGCGGCGCCGATTCAGAAAATCTTCTGGAGACGGGCAGTGGCACGGCAGTCATCTCCCTGTCGAGAGTAATGCTGGCCGCAGATGGCAGCAATGAATTTACCATGCAGGGAGATGGGAAAGACGTCGTTGCTCTGGCAAATGTCACTGTGAACGGCGACCTGGCCATTAACACCAACGGTGGTACCGATGCAGTGTCGCTTAATACGGTGAATGTGGGTTCGAATGACTTAAGCGTCGAGGTAGGGCCCGGCAACCTCGATAGCCTGGCGGTTGTGAATTGCACGGCCGGCACCGAAGAATTCTCGGATACCGGCGGAACCAACGGCAGCATTGTCGGTGCACTCAATCATTTTGCCACCGCGCCACTGGTCACCGGTTTCACAAACGAATTCGGCATTTAATTGCGACAGGCAAGTTGGGGCAAATGACGGTAGCCGCTGCGACTGCTCCCATTGCGCCAGTTCGAAAACACAAGGTCGCCGATGGCGGCATCAGGCACCGGGAACGCTGCACTTCCAATGCCAAGCGTCGCCTTTCCCCCTGTAACAAGCCGTGTACATGGCGCCCCTCAAACTTAGCGGTTGTGACCTTTGTGAAACCGAATCTAGTAGGCTCGGCCCATGCAACTCATGCCGGATTTTAGATTTCGACGCGCCCGCGGGGCAGAAGTGGTTCAAGATTTATCGGGCGGTTTAGCAGCGGCGGGCAACGTGGCCTGAGCGGGATCTGCAGCGGTTTCCAACAGTTTGGGAATTTTCTGCGCCAATCCCATGCGGGCGTTGAAATCGATAACTTTGCCGTCACGGCCCACCAGCCACATGGCCGGAATGGCGGAGATGCCGTATTTTTTGCCGTAGGTATTGTCCCAAACTTTGCCGTCGAAGAATTGCACCCAGGGCATTTGTTTGTCTTTGACGAATTGTTGCAGCGTTGGCTTTTCCTGGTCGAACGAGATGCCGACAATCTCGAAGCCTTGATCATGATATTTGTTGTATTGCTCGATGACCTCCGGCAATCCTTCGACGCATGGGCCGCACCAGGTGGCCCAAAAATCGACCAGGACGACTTTGCCGCGATACGATTCCAAGTCGAAATGACGGCCGTCGACGTCGGTGAATTTGAGTTCCAGCGGCTTGGTTTTCAGCTGCAGTAGATTTTCCAACACCGTAATTCTGTCGGCCGCGGCGGCGGCCAGCAGCCCATCGCTACTGGCTTTGAGATCGCGCAAGCGAGCAATGGCAGCTTCGTCCATTTGTCCGCGGCCGGCCAGTTGAACAATCGATTGCGCCAATCCCGCATTGGCGGTCGAATTGGGAAAAGCTTTGACGTGGGCCGAAAAGCTTTTTGCCACGTCCGCCAGCGGCGCGTGGCTGAGTATATCGATTTGCAGATTTAGGGTGCTGGCTTGCTCTTTTAGCTGCGGCGGCGCATCGCCGGCCGCCAGCACTTCGGCCAAAGCGGCTTTGGCCGTTTTGATGCCTTGTTCCAGGTTTTGCGGGGCGCTTAGGGCGCGGCGGACATCCATGAAATTCCAGCTCCACCGCAGCGGATCGTGCGGATACTGCTTGAGAAACGCGGCTTTTTCGTTATCGTATTCCGCATCGTGGGTGCTGCCGGTAAGCGACGTCAGATTCGCTTCGACACGTTGCACCCATTGCTGGGCCGTCTCAGTTTTAGCCGGCGCTTCAGTGATGGGCGGAGCTTCCGTTTTCGACGCGGTCGATTGGGCCGCGTTGCCGGCCCCTTGATCGGTCACCACGATGGTCTTGGGATGCCGCTTGGTGGTTTTAAGTTGCGTGCCGAAGCGGGCCATGACCGGATCGCTGCTGGCGGCGAACAGAAGGCCGAATTCTTTGAACCGTTTTTCGGCCTCTTGATCGGTATCCAAGTTATTGATGAGCGCCACGGTGCCGAGGGCAATCCGCCCATATTTGGCGGCGGTGAGCGTGTGGCCGGTCAACGCGGTTTTCACTTTGTCAAGCAGTTTGGAAATGTCGTTGGGCGGAGCATCGCCGGCTTTCAGCACTCGCTGCTCCAGATCGTAAAATGCGGCTGCGGCGGCAATCTTTTTGTCGCTATCGCCGGCATACTTGGTTGCTAGTTCGGCCAGCCGCTTGTCAGCATCGGCATTTTTTTCGGCATCAGCCCATTCATGCAAGCCGTCGAACAAACTGAGAACGGCAAAAGACCGCAAACTGTCCGGCGGGTTGCTTTCCAGAATTCGATCCGACGCCGCCACCATCGCTTCGCCGAAACCGGCTTGCCGAGCCGCGGGCGCGATCTTTTGCATCTTTTCGATATGCGCCTTGAGCAGGGCCGGAGAATCGTTTGCCGGCGGCAAATAGGGATTGCTGGCTGCGGGAGTTTGGCCGTCTGCCAGCGCAAGCGGCGAGGTCAAAATGAAAATCCATAAAGCCAGGCCACCAGCAAACTTCCTACAATTCTCACGGCACTGCATAGGAGAAGCTCCCCCTGGAAATGAAAACAGTCGAACGAATGGGCATTATCAACTTGGCAGTCTGCGGCTGTCAATAAAAGAATAGCTTCCCGCTGCCGCGATGCATTTTGCCGCTAGCTGGAACTGCGGTTTACAAACGATTTGTACCGCCGGCAACAGGCGACCGAGCCTCCGGTGGTCCAACTTTGTTGGGCTGGCTATGCTCGACCGTGGTCGGCCGCCGTTTTTTTAAACCGCCTCTAAACAATTGGCCGTAGATGCGCTACAATCAACCGTAGGCAGGCGGCGAAAACAAGGAACACAGCCATGACCATCGTCGAATGGATTGTAGCCGGGCTGCTCTTCGTGGCCGGAATTATTTTGGGCGCTCTGTGGGCCAAAAAAAAATCTCTCGGCGGTCGCAAACGCCAACTGGCTGAAGCGCAATTGCAGTTTCATCGCATGCGCGAACAATTAGAAGCCAAGTTTTTGCAACGCGCCGGGCTGACCGGCAAACCGCGCGGACTGCGCTGGGCCGACTGCGAGTTCGAAAACGATGTGACTTATGCCCGCGATCGCAAAACTCGGGAACTCTCCGCGTTCGTTTCGGTGTCAATCAAGTTCGAGGCCATTCCCGGCGGGGGCATGGAAGAAGTGGAAGCCGTGAACAACGCCAAATA
>DATJYL010000198.1 GCA_035499655.1 Pirellulales bacterium | reverse complement strand
AGATGGCAATGGAACGCTTGATGGCGTATCCCTGGCCCGGCAATGTTCGTGAGCTTGAAAACCTCCTTGAACGCGCGGTCATTCTGGCCAATTCGACCACGCTGGAAATTGAACCACAATTGCTTGCGCTGCAACCGGCGGATGAGGCGCAATCTGCATCGCCGACACTGCAGCAAGTGGAGCGCGAACACATTCAGGCGGTCCTCAAGCAGGCCGACGGCGTGATTGAGGGAGAACGAGGCGCGGCCAAAGTTTTGGGTTTGCATCCCAACACACTTCGCAGCCGCATGAAGAAGCTGGGAGTCACGCGCTAACCACGACCTTTCGTAGTCGCCACGAAATATCGTGGCCTCGCGTCGTGGATCTCGGGCCGATTGTCGGGCCGCTGATTTTTTGTCATGACGCAATCCATTTCGGCTTAGCACGTTGCGTGATGATTTCTTTGCGAGTGCCAGCGCGGCACATCCTTCGCTTACACGAGTCCAGACATGAAGCCCAAGTAACCAAGCGTGCTTATGCTCCGCATTACCACAATCCACGATTCCAGCGGCGCCATTCTTAAACTTGATGGAAGTTGGCAGGCCCCTTGGACGGAAGAAGTCCGATTAGTTTGTGCCGGACTTCTTGAGCAAGCGAATCGACCTCGGCTCGATCTGAAAGATGTTTCCTATATCGACCTTAGCGGGGCGAAATTGCTGAAAACACTTCTCCGCGATGGCTTTGAGCTTACGGAATGCTCGCCGTTCGTATCCGCCGTTTTAGCAACGGAGAACGTGTAATGCGATCGGTTGATGCTCACTCATTGCGCAGTCAAACAACGGACTCAGCCGCGACATCCGTCGACGAGTTGGCTTTGCTGCGCCGACTGCAAGCAAACGATTCTGCTGCGTTTGAAGAGCTTGTCCGCGGAAACGGTGGTCGAATGTTGGCAACAGCTCGACGGTTCTTTCAAGACGAGCAAGATGCCGCCGATGCGGTGCAGGATGCATTCATATCAGCATTTAAAGCCATGAAAACCTTCAAAGGCGATTCTCTCCTTGCGACGTGGTTACATCGCATTCTCATCAATGCATGCCTGATGCGACGGCGCACGATGCAACGCCAACCCACTGTCGCAATCGAGTGTTTGCTACCGCAATTCGATGAAATGGGCCATTATCGCGACTCGATTCATACCTTTCGGAAATCTCCGCTCGATGCGCTAGCGGCCGAGGAACTACGGCTGCACGTCCGCACTTGCATCGATCGATTACCGGAAGCTTACCGCGAAGTGCTTGTCCTTCGCGACATCGAGCAGTTCGACACGGAAACCACGGCGAAGATGCTCGACGCGTCCGCCAGCCTCGTTAAAGTGAGATTACACCGGGCGCGTCAGGCGCTACGCACATTGCTAGCGCCTGTTATGCAAGGCACGTAAGCAAACTTTGGTTTTGAGGCCATTCGTACAGCATCCGAGACCATTGACCTTCTGATAATAAGAGTGCGAGTATCCGTTGCAGTATCCACAACAAGCGTAAAGCACATGCAGGAGATTTAGCTATGACAACGTACAAGACGACAACCGTTCGGGGTCAAAAGCACTTCTACCGCGAGGCCGGTCCACAAGACGCGGCGACCATCGTGCTGCTCCACGGGTTTCCTAGTTCCTCGCACATGTACCGGGATCTCATCCCGATGCTGTCGAAAAAATTTCGTGTGATTGCCCCTGATTATGTTGGGTTTGGTTACAGCGACATGCCATCGGTAAAAGACTTCGAATACACCTTTGATAATTTGGCGGCCCATGTGGAAGAATTGCTGCTGAAAAACCTCGGCCTGAAGAAATTCAGTATCTATGTGCAAGATTACGGCGCGCCCATTGGGTATCGCATTGCCTCGAAACATCCTGAGGCCATCTCGGGAATCATCGTACAAAACGGCAATGCATATGCGGAAGGGATTGGCCCGGGCTTCGACGCGATCAAGCCGTTGTGGAAAAACCGCAACGCTGAAACAGAGAAATCTGTCCGTGAGTTGTTGACGCTGGAGACGACGAAGTTTCAGTACGTGAACGGCGTTAAGGACGAATCGAAAATTAGCCCTGACGCCTATTACTTCGATCAGATGTTTTTGAACAGGCCCGGCAACGATGCTATTCAGGTCAACTTGTTGCACAACTATCAAACGAATTTGGGGCACTATGGCGAGTGGCATGCCTACTTCAAGAAGCACCAACCACGCATGTTGATTACTTGGGGAACCAATGACGTGTTCTTTCCGGTCGCGGGAGCGAAGGCATATTTACGAGACTTGCCGCAGGCGGAGCTTCATTTATTTGAGACCGGACATTTCGCCTTGGAAGACCATTGTGAGCTCATTGCCGAACTTATCAAAAGGTTTTTTGCATGAGAGTCAGCCGACCTTTCAGGACGGAACTGATTCACATCAACGGAGATCAATCATGTCGTTGCAAAGAAACGCCTCGGTAGTGGTCGTCCACGGAGCATGGGCGGACGGTTCGAGTTGGAACCGCATAACTTTGCCCCTGGAGAGCGCAGGGCTGAACGTTGTGGCAGCGCCGATTCCACTCACTTCCTTGAGTGACGACGCAGCCGCGTTGCGGCGGGTGTTGAAGAGAATTAACGGACCAGTGCTTCTGGCAGGTCATGCCTATGCAGGGGCCGTCATTGCAGCGGTTGACGATGAACGGGTAAAAGGACTTGTCTATGTCGCGGCGCTGGCTCCCGCGGAAGGAGAGACCGTCGCGCAGATCTTTTACAAGGAACCGCCGCACGCTCTAGCACCAAAACTGGTTCCGGATGACGATGGCCTGATTTGGATGCCTGACGATGGATTTTCCAACGCTTTCGCGCAGAACGCGACCAAGGAACAACTTGCTCTTTGTAGAGCGACGCAGCGGCCCATTTCGGTAATGTGCATCCAAGAACCTGCGCCAAAACCACTTTGGAAAGCACGACCGACTTGGTTTTTGATTGCCGAGGAAGATCGCATGATCAATCCGAAAACTCAACGTTTTATGGCCGAGCGGATGAACGCAACTATATTGTCTCTGCCGGTGGACCATACGCCAATTCTGACGGCCTCGGATGCAGTCGTGAAATTTATTCTTGATGCCGGGAAAACATGCCTCAGCTAATACAGCCTGGTGTAGAACTAACCAGCCCGACCGTATCCAAGCCGTGAATTTATCGTCCGGAGATTTCCCATGCGAGCGATACTCAGAAGACATTTTGGCGGCCCGGAAGTGCTGGAAATTCGCGAAATGCCCGAGCCGGAACCGAAAGCAGGGCACGCGGTGATCGAAGTTAAGGCGTTCGGTCTGAACCATGCGGAACTGCACATGCGCAAGGGAGAGTGGGCCGAGATTGCCGACGTGAGCGGCATTGAGTGCGTCGGCATCATCAAATCGTGCCCTGGCGGCGAGTTTCCGGTCGGTGCCAAAGTGGCTGCACTGATGGGCGGATTGGGCCGCACGATTAATGGCAGCTACGCTGAATATACTCGGGCCCCTGTTTCAAACATCGCGCTGATCGACGCTGATTTGCCTTGGGCGGAGTTGGCCGCGATTCCAGAAACGTATGCGACCGCCTGGACTTGCCTGTACCGAAATCTGGAAATTCAACGTGGCCAACTGCTTGTCATTCGTGGCGCTACTTCATCATTCGGTCAGGCGGCGCTGAAAATGGCGGTCAACGCTGGACTGCGAGTGATCGCCACGACTCGCAATCCGGAACGATTCACCCAGTTGGAAAAGTTGGGAGCCGAGCGCTGCGAAATCGAGCGGCCCGATCTGTCGAAGCACATTCCCGAGGCGAAAAAAATCGACGCAATTCTCGACCTGGTGGGCAACACCGTTTTGTTGGATTCGCTGGCCATGTTGCGGCGCGGCGGCACAACTCAGCCGACCTCAACAACTTTTCTTTCCGAAACTCCGTATATCGATCAGATTCTCGTCCCGCTCACCACGCGCATTCGGCCAGAAACCGCAAATACCCTAAAGCGTGTTTGCTTGGAGCAAAAACTAAATCGCCGCTGGCCGGATAGTGCCCAGGAAATCGTCGACTTGGCCCTCAGCCAGTGGTTCGCCAAGGAAGGAATCGCAGACTAAGTTGCATCAGCAAACGCCGACAAGTCCTCGGTCGGCGTCTTTTGTGGCCCGATGCGCCGTCTTAGTCCAGAATTGAACCCGGAAATCAGGCGGAATTAATATCTGGGGGACACAGTCGAAGGAGCGCAACTTCATCGCACGGGAGAGGCTCTTATCGACCGCCCGAGGAGGGGATATAATCGTGGCGTTCGATCAGCTCTTTTTGGGTCTGGACTGGGGCAGGGTCAGTGACCAAACGATCGCAAAGATTGGCAACAACCAAAACGATTTTCTCGACCGGTTTGCCTAGTCCAAAACCCGCTACGAGGAGCAGATCGAGCTCCTTCTCGCTGACCTAAAACGTCCGCGAACCCGCAAGAATCCAAACGGCGTCGAAGAATCGTTCGACTATTTCAGCCGAATCGTCGGCGTCCGTGGCGACTCAACGGGTCTTGGTTTCCCGATGGAGTTACTGCAGCAGCATTCTGCACTGCCCGTGGGTTGCGAAAGCCTCGCGAAGTTCACGCTGCAGTTCAAGCATGAAGTGTACACGAAATGGGAGCAGGCATTATTCCGTGAGCCAGGTGATCCAACTATACGACAAATCATCCGTTGGCGCCGGCTTTCGAGGAACAGGCGGTGAAATTGGTCCACGAGTACAAGGGAGACGGAGAATGTTTGAGCGTGCATTATCCTGACGAACCGGGTGGACGAGACGATTACCCGGACAGCACTGCATTAATGGTCATGGCTGCGAGCGGCGGTTCGATTGGAGAAATACTTTTCGCATAGAAGTGGAGCAGAACAACGTGACAGACGACAAAAAGGCGGAGATATACCTCGAACTCTACAGACTAGCTCGTAATCGCTTCGAGAAGCGGTACTCATACGGCTGGAAGATGGTCGTTACGATCTGCGCCGCATTTGGAGTTGCCGCAGGTTTCATAGTTAACTCCGATTTGACGATCCCGCTATGGGCGCCGTGGCCCATTGGCGCCGCAAGTTTATTGATCGCTTGGTCCGCTGCCCGGTGGACAAGATTACAGCGTGAATATGACGAAATCGACAGTCGAACCACTTACTATTGGGAATCGGCTATGGAAAAGCTGGTCGATGAGAATCGTCCAAAGGGACTTCGGAAAGACGAGTGGATTCGGTACGGTGAAACAGATACAGACAAACTTGACAAAAAGCCAAAAGCTGATCTTTGGCATCCACATCTTATCACTCAAATATCGATGCCATTTTTATTTGCCGGTCTGCTGATTCTCGCAATGATCGCCAAAATTGCTGAACCGAATAAAAGCAGCTCTACGCTTACCATAAAGAGCCAAGATACAAGCGTAATCGACGTGGACAAACTTCGCATTGCTCCTTCGAAATCATCAACTCCCTGATATACGATTCGAATTTGCAAAATATGAAACCTTGGCAACTTATTCGACATGAACGGATGGACCTGACAGATTTTTTGATACATCTAACGCGCGACGGCGGTGAACCATATCTAGATGCGAAAGACAGGTTAAAGAAAATCCTTCGACAGGGATTTATTCGACCTTCATTCGCCCCATTGGCCAACCGATTTAGTGCTGGCAAGACACGACCAACAATTAAAGGCCCACGGCCTGCAGTTTGTCTGACTGATCAGCCTATATGGGCTCTCGTGAAAATGGAGCAACTGCGGCTGTGGAATAAGCGTTACTCCGGCTATGGCCTCGCCTACTACAAGCCCTATCTCCATTGTCATGGCGCAAGACCTGTTATTTATGGCGACGAGAACATCCTTGGGTCGCTCGCCCCGGCTGGACATAGAGAATACCGGAAAGACCGAGAGATTTACATCAACGGAATTCCATCACATCTTCAGTATCTCTGGGCCAGATATTTACCGGCATGGCCAAACGACGATAATCCGCCCATCGATTTTACCTGGGAGCGTGAGTGGCGGTTTCCCGTTCATGATGCTGACACAATCGAAAATGCCGGACTCGAATTCCCGATTGGGCTGGGTGCGCGACTTTGCGCTGTAATTGTCAGGTATGATGACGACATACGAGAATTTCGGAAAATCCTGAAAACCCGCGCATTGAAAAGCAAACGAATTCAAGCAATGCAGAACCGTATTGTGTCACTTGAGACCGCGGAGCAACAAATCGAAGCCGGCAACATGGAGTACGGACGGCTTGATACTTGGCCCGATTTTAAAGGACAATTTGATCCGCCTCCAAAACGCACAGCACACCTGCGGAGCAAATAGAAAATACAAAACCAACGGCGAATGTTCATTCGGTGTGAGATTAGTCAAAAACGTATTGAGCCAATCAAATAGCCAAGCATGTGCGCTACGGAAATAGATAAATTATTCGAGGAAGTGGCCAACTGTATCATGAAAATCGATGCAGAATGTTCTTCGCTTCGAAATGGAACAGAGCATGGCCTTGTAAATGTAAAACTGGAATTTCAAGACCAGGCGTTTAATGAGACAGGCAAGTACCTCACCGAAGAACTATTGATCGCATGGCTCCTGAGAAAAAAGCTTCGCGCTTTAAATCGAAACGTCGAGCCATCTGAGATTCGCTATCCGGGAACGCCGACCAATAAAAAGTGCGATATCGTCATGCACTTGAGCGACTCCCACCGGTTATGGCTCGAAATCAAATTAGCTTGGAAGTCTTGGTTCAACTGCGTTGGACCACCGACTTACGCCAACAGAGCATATTTGACGTACCTAAACGGCCGCGACCGCACGCACTCACTCCGGCACGATTTTGAAAAGTTAGCGAACGCCAACTTGCCAGCGGGCGATTGCCGTTGTGTATGTCTGATTGGTTTTGATTGTGTCGCGAACCCGATGGACGGTGACGTGGCATCGGTTGTACAACAGGTCAGTGAAACTGCATCGTGGCAGCTCAGAATTGAACGGCATTGGGTGGATCGCAGGGCACATGAGTTCCGTTTGAATGTTTGGATTTGGTCGCTAGAGCACATCGCAAACGCGACAAAGGCTGTAATCCGCGATAACGGGGTGCGAGAAATCCAGAAGTCCCAGACAGCACTAGACCACAAGCGAGCTCTCGCCATTATCGAACAATTCGTCATGAACGAGCCCTGGGGAGTTTTATGGGATGGGCTCGTTCGTGAACTTATTGAGCCGCTTGGGCTGGCTGATTTAATCGGAAATATAAACCCGTCTTTCTGCGAAGCGGCGGCATCGAACATTCGGTCGCATTGGCCAGATTCTTGGAACAATGCTGACCTATGGAAATCACGGCGCGGTCCGTGGACTAGTCGTGACGGGAAATTGAAAATCATTGAGATCGTTCGTAAGTCCGCGCGTGATTTCATTCCGTAGGGCAACTCATTGACACGATTCTGACACAATGGAGTTAAATCAATGTCGCGAAGAAAACGTCGCCCGACTCCGACTAGAGTGACATCGGAAGAATTATTGATGGCTGATCGGAATGTGCAAGCTAGGGCACTGCAGCAGATTGCATTGCTTGGCAGAAAACACATTAGCGAGCATGGCCGCTTTAAAGTCGGCGGTCGGTATCCGGTGGACTGGGGTCCAACGATTCAAGAGATTAGCAAATTGCATTTAGGCCACGAACAACCGATGGCAGTCGAAGAACGCATTAAAAGCGACCTTCGGGATTGGTACAAGAACGACTCGACCTGGAACGCCAACGTCAATTCTGTGGGAAATCACAAATTGATACTTAGATTGATCCTGGCGAGACTTGATCGCTTTGGACTGAAGCACCAAGTGAAGCAGTGAAACGCGATTGTTCACTAGGCGAGACTTGCGACCCATTCGCACTGCGTTGTTCGCACCAACGCAACATCACCGGCGAAGACTCGAATCCAGTGGCAGGTCAGCAATAAAATCGTGCCGAAGCACTTGACGCAAAGTTGACGCAGAATGGCACACGCAAGCTCCCCATGACCGCCCTACAACCGCAATAGAAAATCGGCCCCGGACTTGGTATAAACCATTTCGGGGATGCAGATTGCTACCCAAATGTCCTGCAAGTGCGACGCGCAGCAGGGATATTTTGAGCCGGTTCGAATCTTAGTTCCCCAGCTGTTGGCATTCAGGGCGGCTCATCGTCGAGGCAAGTACCAAGGCCGCACGTCGATGACTTGCATTCCAGCCGCCTCAGCCGCTTGAATTCCCAAGTTGCCGTCTTCATAAACCAGGCAATCTTCCGGCACTAATTGCAAGCGTTCGGCCGCTTTCAAAAAAATATCGGGCGCCGGCTTGCCGTGCTGCACGTCGTCGGCGCCGACGATCACGTCAAACATCCCGTTCAGCCCAACGGCGGCCAACGATTGGTAGATGACGCTTTTCCATCCGCCGGAGGCGACCGCCATTTTTCGCCGCCCCTGTTCCCGATGCACAATTTCGATCACGCGGTGAACCGGTTCCAGCGATTCCAAATTCTGCAGAAACAATCGCTCTTTTTCTTCAGCAGCGGCGCGGGCATCACAGACAAGATGTTGCTGTTTGGCAAGCGTCTCAATAATCGTAACCGTGGGCATCCCGGAAAATGCGTAAAACTGCTCCTCGGTGATGGTCATGCCCACCGCTTGCAGCGCCGCTTTCCATGCCAAAAAATGCAGCGGCATGGTATCGACCAAGGTTCCGTCGCAATCAAAAATAAGCCCCTTGAACCGCTCCGGAATGGCCGCCGCAGAATCCGTTGGAAAGCCGGACATGAACCGAGTGCCTCTCATCAATCTAACGATTTGAAACAAGGCATTGTACCGAATTCGTGCCAATTTGTCCCACACTCTTTATCGATCGCTGTCGCCATATCCTGAGGTTGATGGGGGCGCGAACCGCTGCGTATACTTAATGGTCTGAAATGATTGAGCGACGAGCAGATCAGCGGTGAAAGGATACGTGAGGGGCAGGGCAGGGGGGCGCTTTTCTCCACCATCATATTCCCAACAAGGAGCCGATTGTGTTTGAGTCGATTGCCATTGTGGGCGCTACCGGAGCTGTCGGGCGAATTATTTTGAACCTGCTCCAAGAACGCAAGTTTCCCGCCCAGCGGTTCAAATTTTTAGCCTCGGGCCGCTCCGCAGGCAGCAAAATCAAATTCCGCGGTCAGGAACATACCGTCGAAAAGCTGGAGCCCGATGCTTTCAACGGCATCGATTTAGCCATCGGCAGCACGCCCGACGAAGTGGCCAAAGAATTCGTCCCCTGGGCCGTGGAGCGCGGTTGCGTGGTGGTCGACGAAAGCGGCTTTTGGCGGATGGACCCCACAGTGCCCCTGGTCATTCCCGAAGTGAACCCCAATGCCGTTTTGAATCACAAGGGAATTATCGCCAGCCCGAACTGTTCCACCACGCAATTGGTCGTGGCCATCAAGCCGCTGCACGATGCGGCCCGGGTGAAGCGCGTCGTCGTCAGCACGTATCAAGCCACCAGCGGCGCAGGCCTGGCCGGTTGCCGCGATCTGGAAAACGGCACCAAAGCCAAGCTCAGCGGCGGGTCGCACAAAAACGAAACCTTCGCTCACGACATCGCTTTTAACTTGATTCCGCACATCGGCGGACCCAAACACAAGGGTTACACGTCCGAAGAAATGAAAATGGTGCTGGAGACGCGCAAAATCATCGGCGACGATTCGATCCAGGTCTGCCCCACCTGTGTGCGCGTGCCGGTCAGCAATTGTCATAGCGAAAGCATTTTGGTCGAGACAGAAAAAAAGCTCACTGTCGACGACGCCAAGCGATTGTTTTCCGCCTTTCCCGGCATCACGGTCGTCGACGATTTACAGCGCAAGCAATATCCCATGCCTAAAGATTGCGACGGCAGCGACGACGTGTTCATCGGCCGCATTCGGGAAGATCTTTCCAGCCCCAACGGCTTGGCCTTCTGGTGCGTCAGCGACAACCTGCGCAAAGGCGCCGCCACCAACGCCGTCCAAATTGCCGAATTGCTGGTGCGGGCAAAATCGTTGCAAAACGTGTGAATCAGTTTTCGCCCCAGACATCTGTGGTTATTTTAAGGCTGAACCAGTTGTCCTCTCTGCGTCGCTGTGCCTCTGCGGTTCAAAGAAGTACGTTGCTGTGTCGAGAACGATCAAACTCACGTTGGCCTACGACGGCACCGATTTCGCCGGCTGGCAGTTTCAACTGAACCAACGCACCGTGCAAGATACGCTGGAGCAAACCGTGGCCAAAGTCACCGGGCAATTCTCCCGTGTGACGGCCAGCGGCCGGACCGACGCCGGTGTTCATGCGCTGGCGCAAATCGTCAGTTTCGAAACAGCCAGCTCGCTGCCGGCCGAAGTATTGTGGCGGGCGCTCAATGCCGAGCTGCCGCACGATATGGCGGCGCTGACGGTGGAAGACGCGCCGGATAGTTTTCACGCCCAGCGCGATGCTAGGCGGAAGCGTTATCGCTACGTCATTTGCGACCACCGAGTGCGCGATTTGTTCCGCCGGCGATACGCCTGGCAGGTGTTCAACCGGCTCGATGCGCCGGCCATGCAGCGCGCCGCGGCCCAGTTGGTGGGCCGCCACGATTTTGCCAGCTTCGAAACCGCCGGCTCCGAACGTGAAACCACCGAACGAACGGTCTTCGATTTAACCGTCTGTCGCCACGAACCCCCAGAAGACCGAGTCGTGCAAGTCGAAGTCGAGGCCGACGGCTTCCTCTACAACATGGTCCGCAACATCGTGGGCACGCTCGTGGAAATCGGGCAGGGGAGGCAAGCGGAATCTTGGATCGCCGATGTTCTGGCCGCGCGCGATCGACGCCGCGCCGGTCCCACCGCGCCGCCCCAAGGATTATTTTTAATCAGCGTCCTGTATTGACTTCTCGAAATTTTCACCAGCATCCGCAACACATCTCGCCGCACCCGACGGCTTTATTCCGCCCAACACCGCGATTGTTTGAACGCCCTTGCTCAGTTAAACTAAACGGTTCGGGTCAGGAAGCATTCTGAACTATTGCGCTGAGCGGCACATCTGTGGATTTGACTGCACACACCCGAGTGGGTCGGTATCGGTTGCTGTCGATGGTCGGCACTGGACGGAGCTGTCAGGTTTGGGATTCCATCGATGACGACAAAGGCGAACATCGGGCGCTTAAAATCTTGGTCGGGGAGTATGCCCAGAACCGGGAACAAAAAGGACTGCTGAAACGCGAGTTTGCCGTCGGGCGTGGATTAGATCATCCGCAGGTGATTCATGTCTACGATTATCAGGATTTTCGCGGCACCGTTTTTTTGGTAATGGAGTTGTTTCCCGCCCAGAATATCAAGCAGTTTTTTTTGCAGGCAGGCGTCGAAGGAATCGCTTATTATCTGCCACGCATCGCCGAGCAATCCGCCGCGTCGTTGGAATACTTGCACGCGCAAGGTTGGATTCATCGCGACGTCAAGCCCGACAATTTTTTGATGAACAAACAGGGAACCGTAAAATTAATCGACTTCGCCCTGGCCGAACGCCGCAAAGGAGTGTTGGGGAAATTGTTTCCCAACCGGCTGAAAATTCAGGGCACCCGGAGCTACATGTCCCCGGAGCAAATTCGCGGCCGGGGTGTCGACCAGCGTTCCGATATTTACGGCTTAGGCTGCATGTTGTTCGAGCTGGTGGCGGGCAAGCCGCCGTTCACCGGGCAAACCACCCAGGAGCTGCTGACCAAGCATTTGCGCAATCCGCCGCCGCCCCTGCAATCGGCCGGCCGCGACGTCACCAACGAGTTTGCCGAACTGATTAAAAAAATGTTATCCAAAGACCCGGCTGCCCGTCCCCAAACCATGCACGATGTTTCGCAACTATTTCGGGGCCTGAAAGTTTTCAACCGGAACCCGGCGCCGCCGGTCATGGAAAAGAGCACGTGAACAGCGAAAGTCACGCTTCGAATTGAATTCATCATATGGCTTCTGCATTAAATCGATTGGCGTTTGAAAAACCAATCTACGAGCTGGAGGAAAAAGTTGCCGAGCTGGAGGCAACCGCCAATAAAACTGCGCAACAGCAGGACGAACTCCGCCGCTTGCGCCGCGATGTCAGCGATCTGAAGAAGAAAATTTTCGCAAACCTCGATTCGTGGCAAACCGTCGAAGTAGCGCGGCATCCTGATCGGCCCATGACCACCGATTACTTATCGCTCGTATTTGACGAATTCGTGGAATTGCACGGGGACAAAACTTTCGGCGACGACCAGGCCATTCGTACCGGCTTCGCCAAGCTGGGGCAATATAAAGTCCTGTTTGTCGGACAGCAAAAAGGCAAAACGCTGAAGGAGCGCAACGCCTGCCACTTCGGCTGTGCGCATCCAGAAGGTTATCGCAAGGCAATGTCCAAAATGCGCCTGGCGGCCAAATATGGCCTCCCCGTCGTTTGTCTGATCGATACGCCCGGCGCTTATCCCGGCGTCGGGGCTGAGGAACGGGGCATTTCCTTGGCCATTGCCGAAAGCATGTTTTTAATGTCGCAATTGCCCACGCCCATTATTTGCGTGGTCATCGGCGAAGGCAGCTCCGGAGGAGCTCTTGGCATCGGCGTCGGCGATAAAATCGCCGTCCTGGAGCACTCCTATTACGCGGTCATCGGCCCCGAAGGATGCGCCGGCATTTTATGGAAAAGCGGCGAGTTTAAGAAGGAAGCCGCAAAGGCGTTAAAACTGACATCACGCGATCTGCAGAAGTTGGGCGTGATCGACGACGTAATCGAGGAACCGGTCGGCGGCGCCCATCGCGATCATCATCAAATGGCACTGCGGCTGAAAATTTATTTGCTCCGCGCCCTCCGCGAACTGGTCGGACAGCCGACCGACAAGCTCCTGGCGGCCCGCTACGAAAAGTTTCGACGCATGGGCGTCTTCCTCGAGCAGGCGTCCGGTCCATCGAACGGACATTCCAGCGCCGCGAAATAGCCGGGCAGTTATTGAATGGCCCAAAAACAACCGCTCCCCAACGTCCGATAATGTCTCTTATGTTCGGTTGGATTGCCGTTTTTCTCAGGCAATCCGCACATTCGCAGTCTCTTTCCCTTTCCGTCCGGTCGCTGCTGTTGTGTTCATCCGATGGCCGCGATTATCTTCCCGTTCCCGTCACTTGCGCGGCTTTCTGTTCCAACTGATCGACGCTGGGTAGGTTGTTCGGTTGGAACGGCTCACGCGGATCGAGCCGCTCCTGCAGCTTGTCCATATACGGATCCAAGACTCGATGAATTTCCGGCGGCATGATGGCGTCGGCTTTATTTAAAAACAGGGCCATGTAATGGCCGCTTTGGGTTGCCAGAATGTGGTCGCGCAGGGTATCCGAAAGCCCCAGGGCAAAAAACGTAATCGCCAGGCACAGCAGCACCCCTTTGACAAAGCCGAATAGCGCCCCGACCTGGTGGTCAAAATCACGCAGCTTAATGCGGTCCAAAAATCGGGCCACCATGCGGAACAGCAGCCACACGACCACCGACGTCGCCAGGTAAATCACCAACATCGCCACAAACCGGTTCCACGGAGCGCTGGAGCCAAACACCGGCGCCAACTGGTAGCTAAACCGCAGCGCCAGGAAATAACTTAGCACCAGCGAACCAAGCGAAGCCAACTGCCAGGCCATGCCTTTCCAAAGCCCCATGAGCGTCGCCAATCCCAGCACGCTAAGCATCGCAATATCGTACCAATCCATGGGTGTTCGTCAGTTGTCGGTGGTCAATGGCTAGTGGTCAGATACAGCAGGGTGATCACCCTGCGATTGTAGTACGGTAGCGATTTTACACGAATGGCAGTTCATCGTGATAAACCAGAACGTCTAGGAGAATTCGCAAGCTGCCTTTCTGCAAATCTGTCCTGATCTTGGGAGAGATGATCTTGGGAACGTGCGGCGAATCGGCTACAGTTCGCGCCCACTGACAACTGACCACCGACCACTGACCACTTTCCTCCGCCATGGCTGGCTTCAAAACGCACATTACCACCAGCACAATCTTGGGCATCGGCGGCGGCGCCGCGGCTTACACCTTTTATCACTTGCCGGCTCCCACCTGCATTTTGGCCGCCGGCCTGTGCGGCGTGTCTGGCATGCTCCCTGATTTGGACAGCGGCCCCGGCCGTCCGCTCCGCGAAAGCATGGCGTTTGCCGCGGCCGTGGTCCCCATGGCGATGGTCGAACGTTTCAAAGCGATGGGCTTAGGATTGGAATCAATGATTCTCGTCGGCGGGGCCATGTATTTGTTCATTCGCTTTGGCTTGGCGGCCCTGCTCAGGCGCTTCACCGTGCATCGGGGAATGTTTCATAGCTTTCCCGCCTGCGCGATTGCCGGGGAAACCGTCTTCTTGGTCTTCGGATGCGAACAGACAAAGCTCCGCTACTTTGTGGCCGGCGCCGCGATGGTCGGTTTCATGTCCCATTTAATTTTGGATGAAATTTGGAGCATCGAGTTCAAAGGCGGCAGGCCCCATTTGAAAAGCAGTTTCGGCACCGCCATGAAATTCTGGGGACCGGCCATGGGGCCCAACATCCTCACGTATTTACTGTTGGCGGGCATCACGTTTTTTGCCGTCAACGACCCGGTGTGGATGAGCAAATTCGGATCGTGGGCAGACGGTCAGCGCGATCTGGCCGCCCGCGTGTTGAACAAGCTGGGGCTGGAAGGTCCGTCTGCACCGCCGGCCAATGCCACCCAAGGTTCGCCGCCGCCGATGGTAAATATCAACGCCGCCGCAGCGCCGATGTCAAATTTCAACGGCTCGCAACCATCGGCATTGAATTACAACGATACGCAACCGCCGATGGTGAATCTCAATGGTTCGGCTCCCGTCGACGACAGTCGGCGCTGAATTGCTTCTCGCTCTGCTAGCGCGTCGAAACGGATTACAGCGCTAGAATACTTTCCGGCTGTCCAGCAGCAACGTCACCGGGCCATCGTTCACCAGCGATACGTCCATGTGCGCGCGAAATCGCCCGGTTTCCACTTGGAGGCCCTGTTGTTGCACCGCGGTTACGAAAAGCTGATATAACCGCTCGGCTTCTTCCAGCGGCGCGGCTTCCACAAAACTTGGTCTTCGACCCTTGCGGCAATCGCCCAGCAGCGTGAATTGGCTGACGACCAGCATTCCCCCGCGGGCTTCGACCAGCGAACGGTTCATTTTTCCTTCGTCGTCGGGAAAAATGCGCAGCTCGACAATTTTTTGCGCCATTTGTCGGGCATCGTCATCGGTGTCGCCGACGGCCACGCCTAATAGCACTAGTAGGCCGTTTTCAATCCGGCCGGTCACTTCGCCAGCGACAGTCACTTGAGCTTGGCTGACACGTTGGACACAGGCGCGCATGGGAATCGTAATGCAGAAAGAGTTAGCAATTGGGCGACGCACTTTGATCCTAGCGATGCCGCGGCCGTGAGAAAAGCGGGGCGTGGCCGCTTGTTCGCCGCGGTCTTGTCAGGCGGCGAGTGTTCGGTCATAGTAGAGTCTTCTTGCAACTTCGTTGCGAAACTCAATTCCGCGTTAGCGACTTCTCATGACTGCGCTGCTTCTATCGGTGCTCACCTTTTTCTCGACGGCCCTGGGCGGTTTATTTGCCCTCCGTCGACGCCGCCAACTGTATTTGGTAATGGGCTTCTCCGCCGGAATTCTAATCGCCGCCGCCCTGTTCGATTTGCTGCCCGAAGCATTGGAAATGGCTGGGCAGGCCGGCGCCGCTTCGACCGAAAAAATTTTCCTGTTTTGCGGTCTGGGATTTCTGCTGTATTACAGCCTCGATTTTTTTGTACATCTGGGGGCCGCCGGTCACGAGGAGCGCCACGCCGAAGAGCCTCCTGCGGCCGATCATCGCCTTGGCGATGCGAATCTCCCCGATCATCACGCGAACAATCTTCACGCCCATCATCACCCTGCCCATCACCACCACCACCATGTCACTTTCGGTTCCCTTGCCGCGCTGGGATTGACGGTCCACAGTTTTTTGGATGGCTTTGCCATCGGCGGCGCGTTTCAAGCCAGCGCCACCCTCGGCTGGCTCGTGGCGGTTGCCGTCTTGGCGCACGATTTTGGCGACGGAGTCACCACCGTGGGCGTGGTGTTGGGTTCCAAAGGAGGCTGGCGCGCCAGCCTGGGATGGCTCCTGGCCGATGCCCTGGCGCCAGTGTTTGGGTGTGCCCTCGCCTTGGCGATTTCCATCTCGCAGGGCTTAATTGCCGTCCTGCTCAGTTTTTTTGCCGGCTCGTTTTTGTTCATCGGCGCCGCGCACTTGTTGCCGGAAGCCGAGCATGAGGGAAAAGCACCCTGGCTGTACGCCGCCGTAGTGCTGGGATTCGCCTTCGTGGGCATCCTCCGCCATTTGTTCCAAGTATAGCGCGCTTTCAGAGCGCGGGGTAATTTTCCACGGCAGGGCGCTTTCCAAAAATGCGGCCTTCACACTTCCAGGCCGCGCTCGGTGCGGATGCGCCTCACCTGGGCCACGATGTCGTCAATTACCGCGTGATGCGCAGCAATGTTCTGCGCTTGGAAATAGAACGCCACAGCGATAAACGCCAACCCCGCCCAAGCGCCGCACAAGTGAATATCCACCCACTGTTCCGTCCCCACTCGGCCCGACATCGGATCGGCTGCCGCCCCCAGCGCGCTCACGCCAATTACCACCAGCATGCTGGCCAGCGCCCAAGGAAATGTGCGCCGCTTCAGCAACACGCTGCGGCGCAGTAATTCCGATTCCAGCCGGTAGGTTTCCACTACCTCTTTACACCACCGGCTGGTCCCAATGAAGTAGGTAATCACGATGCTATCCACCAGCACCACGGCCAACGCCGCCGCCATGCCCAACAGCCGATGAACCATGGCCCACCGAAGTGTGTCAGGATTGTGCTGCCCGTGGATGTCGCCCAAATACATGCCCAAGCACAGCGCGACAACCATCATCAGCAGGGCAAACACAGCCAACGTGATAAAAATGCGAATCATCTGAATGCAGAATTCTCAGCGAGTAATGTGGAATCAATACAGTAATGGTTGGCGCCATGCATCGTTGTGCCTTGTTTATAAGCATCAGGACCACGAACTTACAGGGGGCGTTTCAAGACAACGTGTTCGACCGTATGATTGATAAATCCGCAACGCCTTATTCCGGACTCCGCATTCCGCACTCTTCACTCTTTCATTTCTAATTCACTTCTCCCATGCCCAAACCGCTACTTGCCCTGACGCTGGGAGATCCAACCGGGGTCGGTCCGGAAACCATTGTCGGGGCTTGGACACAGCCGGCCACGCACGAACTGTGCCAAGCCGTGGTGGTGGGACATCCCGGAATTCTGCAACGGGCCGTCGATTTATTGGGCGCAAAAGCGAAGGTTGTACAAGTTCAAAATACGGCTGAGGCGGCCGCCGTTTCGTCCGCTCAATCGATTCCCTGTTTGCCCTGCGGCAGCGACGAAGCATTGCTGGCCAAGCCAGCCACCATTGATCCACGCGGCGGACAAGCGGCCTATGAATCTCTTGTAGGAGCCGCAATGTTGGCTTTAGCCAAACACGTCGATGGAATTGTCACCGCCCCCTTGCACAAAGCGGCCCTGTGGCGGGCCGGCCATCATTATCCCGGTCATACCGAACTGCTGGCCGAGTTATGCGGCGTTCGCGAATTTGCCATGATGCTGTACTTGCCCCGAAATTGGGAAGGTGATGGCAGCGCCCTATCCATGTTGGGCCTGGGCGTGGTGCATGTAACTCTGCACATGGCACTGGCCGACGTGTTCCAAAATCTCTCGCCGGAAGCAATTTTCGACAAGGCCCGATTGTTGGACCGCACCATGACAACGCTTGAAGGCCGGCGGCCGCGAATTGGTGTCTGCGCGCTGAACCCGCATGCCGGTGAAGATGGATTATTTGGCGACGAGGAAACTCGCATCATCCGACCCGCAGTGGAGCGTGCCAAACAGGCCGGCCTCACCATCGAAGGACCGTGGCCGGCCGACACGCTTCTGGCGCGCGCCCGCGAGGGCCAATTCGACGCCGTCGTGGCCATGTATC
>DATJYL010000197.1 GCA_035499655.1 Pirellulales bacterium | reverse complement strand
ATGAACACCACGACCACCGGGACCGTGACCATCGGCGCCACGCAGGTCCAGCGCAGCGGGGACGGCCCGGTGAACTACGACGGATTAACGACGCTGACGGTCAACGGCACGGCGGGGGCCGACACGCTGAACGTGACGGGTTCTTCTACGGCATCGACCAAGTTGGACGGCATGGGGGGAAGCGATCAATACGTGGTCACGCAGAACCAGTTGTTGGGACCGTTGAACGTGGCCGATAGTGGTGCAAGCGGCACGGATACACTGACCAGTAATACCACCGCTGCCGGTCCCGAAACCATTAACGTTTTCAATAATCAAGTGATTCGAGTCGGACAGCAGACCATCACTTATAGCGGTATTGAAGCGCTGACGGTGAATGGGAGCGCGTCGGGAGACACTATTTCCATTAACAATCCGACGGCCGGAAGCACTACGGTCAACGGCGGAGATGGAAATGATTCCATCACCTTGCAGCAAAATGTGGCCGGCAGCACGGTCATTTTGCACGGCAATAACAATGTCGACACCATCAACGTCCAGAACGTGGCTCTGAACAGCAATGTGCAGGTCTTTGGCGACGACGGGGACGATACCATTAACGTGGGGAGCAACACGGGTGCTACCGGCGTGTTGGATGGCATACAAGGCGCTTTGACGATTAACGGAAGCGCTAACGATACTGCCTCCCCCGGCGATTCGCTGATCTTCCACGATCAGGGGCAAACCGTCGGCCAAACTTATACGCTGACCAATACCACACTTACGCGCAGCAATCTGACTCACGCCACCATTACCTTTGGCACCGTGGAAACGCTGGAAATCGACAGCGGATCTGGAAGCGACAAGTTCGTGGTGAATTTTTCTTCCTACCCGGTTAGCCCGCTCATGACGGTGAAATTCGACGGCGGTGGGCAGCCTGCGGCCAACGGCATGGACACCGTGCAAATAAACGGCACGGCTAATCCCGACACCATTTTAGTGGGCGTGTTTGGCTCGGCCGGCGGCGAACCCATCCAAATCAACAACATCGAGTGTTTGCAAATTTTTGGCAACGCCGGCAATGACGTGCTGGTGAACGACACGAATGTGTCGTCGTTGATCGATGGCGGCGACGGCAACGATTTATTGGTGGGCGGAGATGCAACCGATGTCATTTTCGGCGGCGCCGGCCAAGACCAAATTTACGGCCGTGGCGGCGGCGACTATTTGTTTGCCGATTACGAGTTCAATAACCGTTCGCCAATTATTCCCGCCGGAACAGGCAATGCCATTGACCAGGTGTATGGCGATTTGGCGCCCCCCGCCTCGTTAACTTTGGCCGGCTACCCGACCATCCACTTGCCAAGTTTTTCCGCGGGCACAGCGGGGATCGACACCATTGTGGTTGGCCCAGGCGACATCGTGAACGCAGGAGGCCAAGTCGGCGATACGATCATTGGCTCCGGATTGGGGCAGTTGTCGGTGCTAGATTGGCTGCGGGCACGGTTCCTGCAACCGACGAGCAAGAACATTCAAGCCGCCATCACCGCCGCCCTGAACGTGCCATGCACCAAAATCAATTAATGGGCGGGCGAGCCGTTGAGTTTCAACTCGTTTCGCAAGAAATCGTTAGCCGGCGCTGCACTTACTTATCGTCCTTCACTGCTGTCTTCGTAATCTTGCCGTACAACAGCCCGCCGTGGTCGCCGCCGTCCCACATGCCGGCATATTTGCCGTCGAAAATCATCACTCGGGCGGTAAAACTTCCCATTCCCGGCACGGGCACTTTATCCAGGGTGATCACTGGCGTATCGCCTGCCCAAACCACTCGCAACGGCAGCGGCAAAGTTACGTCGTGGGTTCCGTACTGGATGCGGGCATTGAACAGCCAAATATCGCCCTGCATTTTGGAGACCGATGTAATGAAGTATTTGTCTTCCTTGGCCGGAGCGCCGTTTTCGTCACGGTTGTTGGTGAAGTGCCCTTGCAGGGTGGCGCCGGAAAGCGCGTCTTGGAATTTCTTTTCCAGCTCTTCTTGGTTGGGCGGGTTTGCGGAATTATTTTGCAAAGCCGATGGTTTTTCGGGCGCAGCTTTTGGCTCCTCTGCCTGTGCAAGCTTGCTGGTCCATTGAGCGGTGGCCAACGCAGCAGCAATCAACCATGCGCCGGCAGTCAACGATGCGGTTAACGACGAGTGGGAAAATTGACGTTTCATGGCGATTTCCAATGTCGAATTTTCATCGGCGATATCCCACGCCAACTCGCGAGGTTTACGCCTAGTTAGTTTACAGCGCAGCAGCCGCAGGCGAGTAGTCTTGGCCGTTATAAACTCCGTAAATACTTCACGGCCTGGCCGAGTTCGAATTCAGGATCGTGGGCCGTGTTACGCTGAATGGTGAAATAACCCCGGTATCCGCGCTCTTCCAGCGCCCCCAAGAGCGCGGGAAAATCGACCGAACCGCGGCCGAGCGGCACTTCGATGCCATGTCGCCGGACCAAATCATGCACGCCATCGGTGGCATGCACGTGCATGATATGCGGTCCGAGTAACTCGACGCATTGCTGTGGGCTAAACCCATTCATGACAAGTTGGCCGGGATCAACATCAATGCCGATCGAAACGTCCGGCAACGCGGCAATTAACCGCGCCAGATCAGCGGGGCTAGCGCTGCCGGTTTGGGCCGCCAGGAAAGCCCCGATGTGCTGACCATGTCGGCCCAAATCCGCAAGCACTTGCAGCAGGAGATTCCATTGCGGCCCTTGCGGCTCCGGCGGAATGTGTCCTACGTGGTTGACCACGACCGAGGCCCCCAGGACCTGCGCCATCCGCATGGCTTCCTTCGTGCCGGCGATTCGTGCATCAAGTTCTTGCAGCAGATTATATCCACGACGGGTGCGGTAACTAACGGCGCATACCCGTAGCCGGTGGTCGTCCAACGTTTTTCGCAATTGCCGCAGCGCGGTTTGGGAAAGTTCCGCCGGCTTTAGTTGCCCGCGGGCGTCGATTTCAACGGCATCGGCCCCTAACTTGGCTGCCAACGGAATAGCCCTTCGAAGCGGCACGCGTAAACTGGGCAAATGAATGCCTATTTTCAAAGAGGGCATGATTGATGACGATCGAAATGATTCAGAAGTTGCAAGCTGTGCGCGCCAAATAGAAAATCTTGTGCCTCGCGTGTCAGTATAGACATGCTGTATGTTGCATGCCCAGTATCGCCGGGCCAATGTCTTAGGCACGGCCCACCATCGTCAGACCACAATCAGGCCCAGGATGAAGAGAGGGAATCATTTAGCAATGCCCTGCTTTGTTGTGACCAGGGCGGCTTGCAAATTGGCGAGGCATGGTGCATCCTCAAGGTTGCCATGCTTACCGTCTCCGCCATCGCCGCATTTTTGGAAGATTTTGCTCCCCATCGGTTGGCTGCCGAGTGGGATAATGTGGGACTGCTTGTCGGCGATGCCAAACGTAATGTGCAGCGGATCATGACTTGCCTGACGGTCACGCCACACAGCGTCCAGGAGGCGGTGTCTGAAAAGGCCGAACTGATTGTTGCGCACCACCCGTTTCCATTTCGAGAGTTCAAACGCATCAGCGCTGACACTACCGAAGGGCGCATGCTCTTGGAAGTCATCGAGGCGGGCATTGCCGTGTATAGTCCGCACACAGCTTTTGATTCGGCCCGCTCCGGCATCAATCAACGATTGGCCGAAGGATTAGGATTGAGCGACGTCGGCCCTTTGGTATCGGATATCGCCGATCCGAAATTGGGCGCGGGAAGGTATGGGTTTCCGGAAGCCTCCGCCACGTTGGGCCGCGTCGCGACACGGTTGAAAGATTTTCTTAATTTGCCCGGCGTGCACTTGGTTGGCAACGCACAGATGCCGGTCCGCGCTGTGGCCGTGGCTTGCGGCAGCGGCGGGGAATTGCTGGAAGCGGCGCACCGCGCCGGTTGCGATTGTTTTGTCACAGGCGAGACCCGATTCCATACGTGCCTGGCGGCCGAAGCAATGGGCATGGGCTTGATCTTGGCTGGTCATTTTGCCAGCGAGCGGTTTGCGGTCGAACGTTTAGCGGAAATGCTTGCCGCGCAATTCCCCGCGGCAACAGTTTGGCCGTGTCGTGCGGAGCGCGATCCTGTGCAGTGGGTGTGAACGCGTCAAATCATAAGCGTTGGCCGGAGAGCAAAACCTGGAAATCAAGGGGCTGCCCCAATCAACCGCCGCTTATAGATTTCGATTTCCATGCTTTTAAAAGTGTCAACTCTGCCGATTACGCCCCAAATTCCGCTTCGTTGACTCGTCTTATTGTCGGTCTAAAATGGTCGTTGCCGTTCGTGCCGCAAAAAATAAAAGGGGAAGGGCGAAGTAGGAAACCTCAAGTTTACAAGTTGGCAGTCTGATCGCGGCACAAGTTTTGCCAGGCTTGTAAGATCGCTTTGTAGATTTGCATTTCAAAGTCATCGCGTCAGGGTATTATGGCCACTCGATTTTTAACCGCCTTGCCTGTGTACAACGAGGTGCGACACGTCGCTGGGGTACTGGACGAAGTGCTCCGTTACAGCCGCGAAGTCTTAGTGGTCGACGATGGCTCAATCGACGGCACTGCGGAATTGTTGGCCCAACGTCGCGATGTGCACGTGGTTCGGCATCCGAAAAACCGCGGCTATGGAGCGGCCTTGCGCAGCGCGTTTCAGTTTGCGCTATACAATGATTACGATGTGTTGATAACCATCGACTGCGATGGACAACATCAACCGCGATTGATTCCGCAATTCGTGTCGGCCTGCGACGGAGTCGATATTGTGTCGGGCAGCCGCTACCTCAAGCAATTTGCAGGGGACAGCGCTCCACCGGCGTCCCGGCGAAAAATCAACGAACTCATCACAGCTGAAATTAATTGCCGGTTGGGATTGAAATTGACCGATGCTTTTTGCGGCTTCAAGGCCTACCGGGTGTCGGCGCTGGAAAAACTGAATATCACGGAACCCGGCTACGCCATGCCATTGGAACTGTGGGTTCAGGCGGCACACCAAAACTTCAAAATCGTGGAACTGCCCGTGCCGTTGATTTATTTGGAGGAAGCCCGATCGTTTGGCGGATCGCTGGACAATTCCGACAGCCGCCTGCGACATTATCAGGAGGTGATTGACCTTAGCGTAGCGGCGCTGCGGGGCGAGGTGCCTCCCCAATTTCGTAAACATGTGGTCTGTTCGGGAGCCGCATCGTGAGCAACCCTTGTTCTACGGCAAGGGAATGCTGGCCCAAAAATTGCCCCGAAGAATCAGCCGGAAACAGGTTGATCCATTCCGATGCTCTCCTGCCGGGGCAACATGTGAACGGCGATCATCCGCAAACACGCTCGAATAATGAGGATTTCAACGCGACTACGTTCCGTTGGTCCGATTGGTCGCCTCGGGTGACGCGGCTGAACGCGCCGCGGGAACATGGCGCTAAACTGATTGAGCCTCCGCTATCGCTGGCCGGCGAAATGATGTCGCTCAACAAGCGCACCATCGCCCAAGCCGGTTACAATGTGCAAGGGCGTGGGTTAACGCAGTTGGCAAGTGAAGCCCGAGAACAACTGCTGGCGGAAGCCCTGCGTTACACTCGCAGCTATCGAAATGCGACGGTTCCGGCCAACCCTGGACACGTAATTCTGGCCGGACATCAGCCGGAAATGTTTCATCCTGGCGTCTGGCTTAAGAATTTTGCGCTGGCGCGACTGGCGAAAGATCACGGCGCGGTGGCCGTCAATTTACAAATCGACAGTGATGCGATGAAAACCGCGTCGCTGCGTGTGCCCAGCGGCTCCCTCGATCAGCCCCGCTTGGAAAATGTGCCTTTCGATCGCGCAGCGGCAGAAGCGCCGTTTGAACAACGGACGATTTTGGATCGCGCGTGTTTCGATTCGTTTGCCGATCGGGCCAGTAAGCATTTGCAGTCATTGGTGCCGCATCCATTTTTAGCGCGTTTTTGGCCACTGGCGGTTGCACGCTCTCGGGAGACCAATCATTTGGGCGCTTCGTTGGCGCAAGCTCGGCATCAATGCGAAGCCGCCTGGGGGTTGCAAACCTTGGAAATTCCGCAAAGCCGGGTATGCGACTTGCCCGCTATGCGTTGGTTCATGGCGCATTTGTTGGCCCACTTGCCTCGATTTTGGGAAACGTACAATGCGGCGCTTCTGGAGTATCGCCGGGAACACAAAGTGCGTTCCGCAGCGCATCCGGTCCCGGCGCTGGATCGCATGGACGACTGGCTGGAGGCGCCGCTGTGGATTTGGACGGAATCCGATCCGCGCCGTCGCAGGCTTTTTGTCCGACATCGGAAAGACGAATTGTTGCTATCCGATCGGGAACAATTCGAAGCCGCGTTGCCGCTTGTCCCCGAAAATGCCGCTGCGGCCGTAGAGCGGTGGGCGGCGCTTTCGGCTAATGGCATTCGCTTGCGAACCCGAGCGCTCATTACCACTATGGCCGCCCGGCTGCTGTTGGGCGATTTATTTGTGCATGGCATTGGTGGGGCGAAGTATGATCAGCTTACCGATCGCATCATCGAACGGTTCTTCGGCGTGGCGCCACCAGGGTACATGGTTGTGTCTGGAACACTTCGTCTGCCCCTTTCTCATTCTGCTGCTCCTACTGACGATGTGCCTCAACTTCGTCAGCGGATTCGCGAGTTGTATTTTCATCCGGAGCGATTTTTGAAGCAGCCTGGCCCCGATCGCATCACCACAGATCAGAATACAGCGGCCTTGGTTGCTGAAAAGCGCCGCTGGTTGGCAACGGTCGAAACGCCAGATAATGCGCAAATGCGCTGTCGTGCCATCCGTCAAGTCAATGAAGCACTGCAACCCGCGGTGGCGGCGCTGCGGGAATTGTGGGCTTCGGAGGCGGCCAAGCGGGCCGACCGACAACGGGCTGAAGCATTGCTAATATCGCGGGAATACGCATTTACTTTGTTTCCGGAAGTGGACTTGACAAATTTTTTGCTCCCCATCCTGGAAAACTCCGGCGCGAATGGTTAAGTTAATGCTCAACGGATGGATCGTTTCTCCAACAGCAGGGATTCGCGATGAGCAGAACGACCACTTTGCAGGTCGTATCACACGGGAGATCATCGGCGATACATTCTGGTCGTCGTGTTAAGTCGTCGAATGGTTCCCGTCAACGGCTTGCAACCGCTGCCAACCCTAAGCAAAAGCCTTCCAGCCTGCGCTCTGAAGCGGGCCGAGGGAAACCAAAGCTTGCCTCACGCTCAACCAAGGGCACTCGGCCCAAGCTGTCGAAGGCGGAAACTCGGTCGGTGGCCAATCAGCCCACGGCGATAATCCGGGGAGCTAAAGGAGCGGAAAAGATATGTTTACCCCTCAGGCAAGCGCGGCTGGGTGACGCATTGCCTAATTTGATGAGGCAAGATGTCTTTTCCGAAACGACGCCAACCGGTGAAGCGCGCTTGGTGTTGGGACGCAGCGGTGACCATGCGGCCGTGTACCACTCGCTGCTGGCGATTTTTCAAGGCCCTTCGCGGGAAGAATTTCATGTTCAAACGGAAGATCCATTTTATGAGCCGACCGACCGTCTGCTGGTGAAACGCGGCTATCGAGTATTATCGCACCTGCAGCTTACCCATCGTACGATGCTATTTGGCAAGCTGGAGTTGCCCGTGGCCGGTTTTCATTGGCTGGGTACGTTGCCGGAATTTCGCGGTCAACGGTTTGCTACACGGCTCTTAAGCGAAGCGGATCGGCGGATTGCCGCCGCCGGTGCTGTTTTGGGGCTGGTACGCACGCGCATTCCCCGGTTCTTTCATCGGGCAGGTTGGGCGTTGTGTGGGCGGCATTGTTTCTCTCAAGGCAAGGCGCGCGAGGTGCTGGCCCGATTGCACAGCGAGCAGGCCTTGCGCCCGGCCAAGCCGTTGAACATTCGTCTTTGGCGGCATGTGGAAATGCCGGCCCTGATGCGCATTTATCGGCAAAACACTTTGGGCGCTTATGGGCCCTTGGACCGCACCGAGGCATTTTGGCGCTGGCTCGTCGGACGCAAAGCGTACGATTCGCTGTTGGTGGCGCTCGATGGACCCGACAAACTCGAATTAGAAGAATCGATTGCTCCGATTGTCGGCTACACTGTGCTGCGAAATGAGCGGGTGATAGAATTGCTTGCCACTCCCCATCATCCCAATGCAAATCAGCAATTGCTGGCCCGGGCTTGCAGCGACGCCATCGAGCATAACCGGCAGGACCTGGTGCTGAATGCACCGCCGAATCATCTATTGCATCGATTGGTGGTTGCCGCAGGCGGCAGGTATCACCATCAGGAAGCAGACCAAAATGAAGTGTTCATGGTCAAAATTGGCGACCCGCTCAAATTTCTGGCGCTGATAGCGCCAGAATTGGAAGTCCGAGCCAAGCAGGCTGGGTTGCCCCGCGACACCGAATTGGGATTACAGGTGGACGGAGCAAAATGGCGCTTGGTTTACACACGCCACGGTTTTCGAGTGCGTAGCGGCAAATTGGGCCGCAGTTATTTGACGCTGAATCGAGCGGAGTTTACTCGTCTTGCATTAGGGCACGGCACGGTTCGAGAAACGGCATTCGCCGGACGCTTACAGGGCTCTACGCGAAGCGCGCTTGATTTGGCCGATATTCTTTTCCCCCGGCTTCTGCTTTGGCGTCCATGTTGGGACGATTTGGCTGTGTGATCGTTCGATGCTAAGCACCCTCCCGGAAAAGACTTAGCTTGGTCTAGCTGCAGTCTGATCGAGCTGGGCAAGCCAATGTCGAAACTCCGCAAAAATTGCAGCACTCCAAAGGGGCCAGGAAGTCCAAGGAATCTCGGAAAAATCCTGGACCCATGCAACTACACACTTTATACTGATGACCTCAGGGGGGCCGCAATCTTTCGCATTGAAAAGTCTCGGAGTTGCGGAAATGAGAAGGGCGGGTCACAGCCATGCGCCGTGTTTCCATCTCGTTGTGTGCACAATCTTCTTTTTTGGCGGCGCTTTGGGTCTGATCCAAGTGTCCCATGCGGCCATCACGCGCACCGTTAGCGGAAACAACTGGATTATTTCCAACGGCGCGCTGACCGCTACGTTTAGCACCACCGGCTCCGACATTACCAGCCTCGTGGTGGCCGGCCACAGCGACAACATTTTGGATCCCAGCAATTCCAAGCTGTACCCGGAATTTGCCGGCACGCCCTTTGGCAGCGGCACCATGACGGCCAATTTTCAGCAGACCAGCAATTACATTGACTTCTGGACCACCACGCAATCCAACCTAACCTTGAACTCTTCCGGCAACCCCACCAATCCCATCACCTATTCGTTTCATTACGTGATGTTTAATAACGATCCGGCGATTCATATGTATGAAGAGGTGAGCCATGCGTCGACGGATCCTGCCACCAGCATCGGCCAGGGGCAGTTTTTAATGCGGGTCGACCCAACGAAGTTTTCTACGCTGTACCAGTTCAACACCGGCCCCAATAACCCCGGCGCAACGGTCACCAATTTGCCCACCACGACGGCCCAATTGGCGGAACTCAATGGCAGTTCCACCGGTTACGGCAATGCCAATCGCTTGGATTTAGCGGAAGTGCTCGATTTGAATGGCGACGCCGATCTGGAGCAGTTGATCGGCCGTAATTTCTTGAACAAGTACGACTATTCCTCCTACACCCAGTTTTGGCAGGGGCAAACCGAAGTGGGGCCCAACTACGCTGTTTCCACTGTCCTCCCTTCCAAAGAGACCATGACCGGCGGTCCGACCAAGCAAAACTTGATGTTTACCAACAACATTTTGATGGTGGAGTTTTTGTCGGGCCATTATGGCGACAGTAACTATTCCTATGTTCCACCGCAGGGTGTCGACAGCAGCCGGCTGTTTGGCCCGTACGTATTCCGGGTGACGCCCACCAACGGCGAAACGCCTGCGCAGCTTTACCAAGACGCCATCAACTCGGCCTCGTCGTACATTCCGTTGTACGATACGGATTCTACCCTGCTGGCCAACGGCTACGTTTCTTCCACGCAGCGTGGTTCGTTGCAGATATCCCTTGGAAATTCCGCCGGCTGGAGCAATAACGTCAACAATAATACGCTGGTGCTTTCGGACCCCAACACCAACTTTCAGGAATCGCACCAGGGGTATCAGTATTGGGCGCAGGTAAACTCCAACGGCACGGCGTCGATTTCGGGAATTGCCCCGGGCACTTACCGGATGAGCATTTACGAGTACGGCCAATGGGGCGAAACCCGCGTCGACGGCGTGCAAGTCAAAGCCAACCTGATAACCATTCCGCAAAATGTAAAGTTCACGCCGGAAAACTTCGGCACGGCGGCTCCCATTTGGACGCTAGGCACTCCGAACCGATCCGCCAACGAATTCCTGAACGGGCATACCGCCACCGGCGCCGACAATCGAAATTATTACGGATCGTATAACTACTGGCAGGAAATGGCTGATTTGGGCAATAACGGCAAGGTGGTGTATTACGCCACAGCCGTCGGCAGCACGCCGGCCACCAACGATCCCAACAAATGGATTGCCAATCAATGGGGTTTGTTCAATCCCGCCCTGTATAATCCGGCCGACAATTCTAAAGACTTGTATCCGACGTTGGTTCCCGCCTACGTGACGGCCGGTGGCGGCCCAAGCATGTATACGGGTTCGCCCTGGGAAATTCACTTCACCACCACCAGCGCTCAATTAAACCAGGGGCAATACGTGGTTTTATCGGTCGGCCTGGCCGCTAATGAGGCCAGTTTGATCGTTACGCTCAATGGCCATACCGAGATCTGGCACTTCGGCGGCAGCAACAGCGATCCCATGGTCCGCAGCGGAGTAGCCGGCGTGTACAAGTTTTTGGCTTTCCAGTATCCCACTTCGGATTTGAATGCCGCCGGGACCGACAATGAATTTACATTCGGCGTGAGCCAAAACGACGGCGTAATGTACGATGCCATGCGCATGGAAATTACCAATACTTCCGCCAATCCTAGTGCCACCGGTTGGTTCGACTACGATTACATCACCGGCTCTAATACCCAAACGGCCTCCGGCGACTCCACGGGCCTAAGCGCACCGTTGGTGTTTGTGGTGCCCGAGCCCACGTCGCTGGCGCTGTTGGCAATCGGTTCAATGATTTTTCTAAGCCGCTCTATCAAAAGAAAACCATAGCAGAGATTCGGCCGTTTCTCATCCATCTCATCGGAAAAGAGCGACGAACCCGCTACTGTGGCCACTCAATCAAGCGGGCTTCTGTCCACGAGCCGCCGTGCTTGCTTAAAGCTGTGTGATGCAGATTGAAACACGCTGAGAATCCAGCACGGAAGCCTACATTCCGATGGCCGCTTTCGCTTCCTCCACGACATGTTCCGGTGTAATGTGGAAGTTTTTGTAGCACGCAGGGCCGGGAGCGCTGGCGCCGTAACTGTCCATGCCCACAAAGCGTCCCTCTCTGCCAATGTAGCGGTCCCAACCTTGACGAATGCCCGCCTCGCAGGCCACGCGGGCGGTGACGTCTGGCGGCAGCACGCTGTTGCGATAAGCTTCGTCTTGCATTTCGAACAGTTCCCACGAGGGCATGCTGACCACCCGGGCCGCAATACCTTGCGAGGCAAGTTGTTCGAAAGCCGCTACGCAAGTGGAAACTTCGCTGCCGGTGCCGATTAAAATCACGCGTGGCTTGCTCCCTTGCGCATCGATTAAGGTATAAGCGCCTTTGGCCAAGCCGCTGGCCGCAGCGTATTTGGTCCGATCGAGCGTCGGCAAATTCTGACGCGTGAGAATTAGCGCAACGGGACGATCTCCGATGTTCATTGTGGTTCGCCACGCTTCGGCCGCTTCGTTGGCATCGCCGGGGCGAATGACAACGGCCCGGGGGACAGCCCGAATGGCAGCCAAATGTTCGATGGGCTGATGCGTGGGTCCATCTTCACCCAGGCCGATGCTGTCGTGCGTGAAAATGTAAATGGCCGGCAAATGGCCGATCGCGCTCAAGCGGAATGAAGGCTTGCAATAATCGAAAAAGCAGAAAAACGTGGCCCCGTAGGGACGGAGCTTGGACAGCGCCATGCCGTTAAGCGCCGCCGCCATACCGTGTTCGCGAATGCCAAAATGGAAATTGCGGCCGCCGTAATTCTCTGGCGAAAAAGCCGAGGAGCCTTCGAACGTTTGCAGCGTCATGGTCGAGGGGGCCAAATCAGCAGCGCCCCCCAATAGCCACGGCACGCGCTGCGCCACGGCATTCAGCACTTTGCCGCCGGAAACTCGCGTGGCCAACCCTTTGGCGTCGGGGGCGAAAGTCGGGATGCCGGCATCCCAATCGGCGGGCAATTCACGGCGCTCCATCAATTGCCACTGTGCGGCCAGCTCAGGAAATTGCTTGGCGTATTTTTTGAATTTCGCTTGCCATTTTTTGTGCAACTTTTTGCCGCGGGCGGCAACGCCGGCTTGGAAGTTCTGCCGCGCTTCCTCGGGCACCAAAAATTGTGCGTCGGCGGGCCAACCATAGACTTCTTTCGTGAGCCGAACTTCGTCGGCGCCCAGCGGTTCGCCGTGAGCCTTGTTGGTATCTTGCTTGTGGGGCGAGCCGTAGCCAATGTGGCTGCGGACGATGATCATCGTGGGTTTGTCTTTGGTGCGGAGGAATTTTTTGTACGCCTTGAGCAACGCTTCCGTATCGTTGGCGTCGGGGCAGCGGATGACATTCCAGCCCAGGCCTTTGAAGCGCGTGGCCACGTCGTCGGTGTAGGCGATTTCGGTATTGCCCTCGATCGTGATGTGGTTGTCGTCGTAAATCCAGCACAAATTCGAAAGCTTGAGGTGGCCGGCAATCGAGGCGGCTTCGTTCGAAACGCCTTCCATTAAATCGCCGTCGCTGCACAGCGTGAACACATTGAAATCGAACAACTCAAAATCGGGCTGATTAAAATGCGCCGCCAACCAGCGCGAAGCAATCGCCATGCCCACGCTGTTCCCGCAGCCCTGACCGAGCGGACCGGTGGTCGTTTCCACGCCGCTGGTATCAACGGCTTCCGGATGCCCGGGCGTGCGGCTGTGCAGTTGGCGAAATTGCTTGAGTTGATCGAGCGTGACGGCCAACTCGCCGGTTGGCTGTCCATGCTCGTCCAATTGTTGAACACCGGCCAGGTGCAACAGCGAATACAGCAACATCGAAGCGTGACCGCAAGAAAGCACAAACCGATCGCGATTGGGCCAATCGGGGTTTTCCGGATCATACCGCAGCACATGCTGCCACAGCGTGTAGGCCACCGGCGCCAGCGCCATGGGAGTGCCGGGATGGCCGCTGTTGGCTTTTTGCACGCCATCCATCGCCAAAGTGCGAATCGTGTTGATGGTGAGCAGATCGAGATTGGCCGTTTCGATAGCGGGGCCGCTGTTTCCGGCCGCAGCAGTTTCAGTTGTGGTGGACATGATGATTTCGCGTCCTTTGTCCGAAGGGGGTTGTGTTTTGCTTCTGATGTCGGATACACAAGTGTAGCTGCGAGAAATAGGCTTGTTCGCTGAACCTGATTGCCCGGAAAAACCCTAGAAATCCAGTCGATTTTTCCAGCAAACCTGTTCAGTTTATCCGGTCCGCGCAGGCAGCGTCAATTGGCCGCTTGGCATCAACCCTTGGCAGCGTGCAAATGGCCGGCGCTGGATTGGAAATATTTTTTGCGGCGTGAGTTTGCTCGGTCGACAGCAGCATGGTCGGCAGCGGCGCTCTGCTGGAGTTTCAGGTCGCCTAAATTAGCCTGGCAATATCGGCATCCCACGGTTTCGATGTGGAAGTTAATGAAGCCGCTCTCCTCTTCGAGCAAAATGCCCAACAACTGGCTGCCCAATTGTTCTCGGCTGGGGCAACTCAGGCGGTAACGACGCCAAATTTCGCCCAACGAATGCACGCCCGAATCGCGGCGGGCGACCATCTCGGTAAGTTGCTGCGTCAATTTCGGATCATGGCGCAGTGCCTCTTCAATCGCAGCCATGCTTTCCACAGGCAGCGCTTCGTCAAGGTAGGCGATAAGATCGGCTGGAGTGAACATAAGCTCGGCAATTCATTCGCCTTTTTCCAACGAGTTGAGTTCCGGAAACACGGCGGCGGAAAGGTTCTGACGTTCCAGCAGTGTGCGCAGTCGGGCCAGAAAATCAAACTTTTGGTTGGCCACTTGCTGTTCGGTAATGTTTAGTTTGGCGGCCACGTCTTTATTGCTCCAGCCCCGCACGAAAAGCAATTCGGCGCAGCAGATTTTCCACCATTCGCCGCGGCTCCGCCAACGGTCGATTTGTTCGCGCATGGCGGCCGCCAAGGCCGCGGTTTCCAATTCGCGCCGTTCACCGCTGCGCATCAACGAGCTGGCCGGGCGGTCTTTGCCGGGCAGGTTCCAGCCCCCGCTGCTTGATTCCAATGTCGAAAGCGGCAGCGCCGGCCGACGCCCCTCGCGCCTGAGGTGATCGGTGAGCTTATGGGCTGCGATCGAGAACATGTAACTTTCCAGCGAACGGGTCGGATCGTAATTCGGCAGACTGGTCAGAAAACCAATCAATGTTTCCTGCACTACGTCTTCGGCGGCGTCCCGGCGGTGGAGGCGGCTTTCGACGAACGCCAGCAACCGCCCTTCGTACCGCGCAATCAGTTCGTTCCACGCCGCATCGTTTCCGGCGCGAATCTGCTCGACAAGCACAGCCTCGGCGGCGGGCATGGCAACCATGACGGATCGTCAATGTGTGGTGTTACAAAATCCGATGCGTTCGGCGAGTCTATGTTTTCGCAGCCGTCTCTTCAAGTTCCATGCGGGCCGCAGACTTGGCGGCAGTCATCCGCAAGTAAATGTAAACACCCCCCAACATTGCCAGGCTAATCGCGGCCATGTCGCCCAGCTGCTGCAAATGATCCCAGCCCACAATTTGAGAGTAGCGCCGTTCCACTTCGTCGCGAAATTTCTTGTCGAATACTAACTGTACGTAAAACTCCTTGCCCATGCTGGCCGTATCAGAAACCGGATAGGTCAGCCCCTTGCAGTGGGCCCGCAGGTATTCGGCATCGATGTTCACGATTTTTGATCGACCTTCGCCCGGATACAATTGCTCGTCGATCACCTGATCGGCCGCCAAAACCATTTTTGCAGCGAGCATTTCGTCGCGCACCGCCGGATTGTTATCAGCGGCATCCAAATGCACGACGTAAATCCAATCTTCGCCATGACGACGGGGCGACTGGCTGATCCAATCTGGCGGCGTATTGGAATTGGAATCAGCGTTTTTCGTTGCTTTCGATTCGGCTTCGCTCGGGTGATCGGCTGCCGCTAACGGGTCATTCGTGTTTTCGCTCGGATGAGAGACAGCCGCATCGCGCGGAGTTGTCTTCTGGGCATTGGCCGCAATGGTTGGTCCGCGGAAATTATCTATGAATACTTGGTTGGGAGGATTCACCACGATGTTGGGCGGATTCATGACCGCAACAGGTCCTGGCTGCTCCACCTTTGAGTGTGACTGCACTCCCACGAATCCCCACAACATTAGCAGCAACACAATGAACACCGCAAAAAGTCCGAGACCATGCGGATGAAACAGCAGATGGATGGTAAAACAACAAAGCTTAAAAACAAACACGGCCAACAGCACCGCGCCGATGATCAGCATCAGCTTTACGATGCCGGGCTGCTGCGCCAGTAACATCGGCGATGCAAACAGGAACATGTTCATGGATTCATCTCCGGCAGTGGGCGCGGCAGCTTGGCCCGCTCGGCAACCGTCAACCAGGGACTGGCCAATTGCACGGCAATGGCGATGGTGACCGTTAGCATCCATCCCCAAGGCTGCGGAAAAGGCCAGAACAAACCGATTAAGAAGGCACAAAACAGCGTGACCGCCGTGTGCCAAATGCTCAGGCGCGTGCTGCGCAGTGGATCGGCCAGCCGCCACCAGCGAACAAACACGAACAGAAAGCCAAAATAGGCTAAAAACGCAACCATGCGCGGCGAACCTATGCTATCGAAAAAGTTGTTCACTAAAGCGGTGGCGGGAATATCGCCCATTCTGGAATCGAAATGCAGGGGCACCGCCAGCCATGCCGCCAAACCAAACGATGCCACGGCGTAAACCAACCCAATGATGAGCATGACAAAGCGGCGCAGCACCGGATCGCCGCGCCTCCCCTCCCAAAATTTGGCGGGAACTAATACCGCCCACGATCCTAGCACGGCCGACGAAGCCAGCCACATAAATTGCACCGGATCGGGCGTTTCGCCGCGCAAAATCATGACGACCAATCCAACAACCAGGCAAGCCAGCGCCGCCAGCAACATTGAGCCCAGAAGCTGTGTAAATCGTTCTCGTGGTGTACCGGGGGTGTAGAGCGGGGTGTCGGAGATCTTCTGCCACCGCCGCCTGGTCGGGCTTACGCGCAGCGTTGCATTGGCGGAAGCAGGTTGTTGTGCGTTCTCAGGAGCTGGAGCCGTAGCATTGGGCTGGTTCGCTCCGTACGTCATCTGAAAAATCGGCGGTGCGGTTTTCTGAGAAGAACTGCCAGCTGCTTTCTTTGCTTGATTTTTTCGGTACAGCCAATAAATCACGCCCACCACCAGCAGGAATTCGCCGAAGGTGGTCCTCGTGCGGCCTTGTTCAATCAGTCCGGCCGAAGATTCAGCAAAGAAAAACAGCACATACAATCCGGCCCCCAAGATCAGCAGCTTTTGCCACGGCTTGAAATTCTTTCGCTTCCACCACGCGCTGAAATCGCTCTTGGTTTCGCGCGCCCATCGGGCAACTGGATCCTCTGGTGCAGTGGGTTGAACTTTTGCCGAACCGGCCGCCGGGGCTGGTTGTGTGGCATTTGCTCCGGCAATTTCCGGCGCCAACGAAAACCCAGTCGATTGGACTGCCGCTCCACCAATGGCTGCCCCAGCATTTGCCGCGGGCCGCTCTCCCATGGCAATGGCAGGGCCCGCAAACCGCGCACCCGCAGTTAAGGCGGCGCCGGCCGGCACAGGGGGCAACATGTCGATCAACTCGTGCACCGTGCTAAAGCGCTGTTGCGGATCTTTGGCCAGCAATCGCGAAATGATCGTGCGATACGGTTCGTCCAAGCGGCTCAAGTCGGGCTCAGCTGTCAAGTGCTTCATCAAAATCTCGCCGACACTTTCGCCCTCAAACGGCACGTGACCGGTCAGCATTTCGTACAAAATGATGCCCAGGGCATATATGTCGATTTCCTTGCCATACCGCCCATTGGCGATTTCCGGCGCCATGTAATGCACGGTGCCCACGCTGCCGGTTTGCCCGCTCCGACGGCTGCACGACATAAATTTTGACAAACCGTAGTCGCCGATTTTGACGATTCCTTCGTCGACAAAAATATTGCCCGGCTTCAGATCGCGGTGCACAATGCCGTGATCGTGCAAATAGGCGACGCCCGCGGCAATGCCGTGAATCCAAGCCAGCGTTTCGGGCAGATGCAAGCCATTGGGATTTCTGGCAAGCACTTCTTCCAGCGACTCGCCGGACATCAATTCCATGACGACCCAGTTGTCTCCTTGAGCATCCTGCTTGACGTCGTACAGCGCCAGCAAATTGGGGTGCTTGAGGTTTAAGCACTGGGTAACGCCGCGCAGCTCGACATCCCAATTGTGGCGGATCAGCTTCAGGGCCACCTCTTTGCCCGCATCGCTGGTCGCATAGTACACTTCGCCAAAGCCGCCGTGCCCGATGCCGCGCTTGATGGTGTATCCCGGTAAAGGGCGCGCTCCGCTGGCATACGTGAAGCGCCCCGTCGCGGCGGCGGCCGAACTGGGTGCGTTGGCGGCTCCGTCCGGTTTGCTTTCGTGCGGTTGCGTGGCTTGTAAATTCATGGCGGGAAGTGGCGTTCCGCTCTGCAATCAGCGGCCAGCCAAATCAAAGGATTCTTTATTATCGCAAGGCCTGATAACTTTTGCTAATACCACGAAGTCAAAGCAAATCGTCACTGTTTTAGCGGCTCTAACGAAAACGCAAATTCTTCTCCTTCCACGCGCGATCCTGATTTCAAAACGCAGCGCTCTGCCGTCTTAGTTGTTCCGTCAATCATAATCTTTGCCGAAGTGCGGCAACCCAGCTCGTCGGCCTGCCGAAACAGCACCACCTCGTGCCGCCATTGCGGCGCCACCACGTGGCTTGTTGCGGCCGGGCCCAATATGCAAGCCTCCGCCATCAATAGCACGCCGTTGGTGGAAGGCTGAGTCCGATGCGGACTGGCAAACTCCAGCCGGGCTGTCGCGCTCAGCGGGTGCGGCCGACGAAACCGCAATCGCACGCCGCCGCCTAACTCTATCGTACTACCATCCCACAGCGGTGCCGTGCGAGTCACGGCTTTTCCGTCGACCCGCACAGACCGCAAAGCTTCGATGGTGTAGGTTTCTCCTTCCCGGCGAATCACCGCCTGCCGCCGCGATAAATCACCCAAAATCGGCACGTCTGGCGCCGCACCGTTGGTGGCCGGCTGGCCCAGCGCCACTTCGTTGTTCTTGCACACCAGATAGCTGCCGACCGCATCGACCCACAGCATCCATCGATCGGGCATTTTGGTCGACCCGTTCACGGCATCTCTCCAGCGTACGACCAACGGCCACCAAAATGGCCGTGGCGAATCCCAGTCGTTATTCAACGGACGGATCATGTCAGCGTAATCGGAACCAGAACTAGGGAATAGGGGCGATCTATTAGTGAACATCCAAGTCGTTGTGCGCCGCGGGGGTATGCCCGCGGCGGCAACGCCTATTGCTACTTACTGACGCTGACTTCGGCCACCTTCACATCGCTGGTGTTCGAGCCAGCGGTGGCGGGACCATTCAGATATTCCGTCACTCGCTGGGCGATGTTGTCGGTGGCATTGGCCGGCTGATCGACGGGAATTTCCCCTTGCAGGTCCCCTTCGACGTTGACCATTTTCTCTTCGACCGACAGCCGGGTGCGTAAATCGCTGATTAAGTCTTTGCAGTGGCCCAACTCGCTGTTGTCGAAGTTGTAGCTGCTGCTGGTTTGAGCGACTTCCACCATTTTCAGCCGCGCTTCCAAGTTTTCCACGTCGACTTCAAGCTGGCGCTTTTGGGCCAGCATTTCGTCCAGCTTTTGCCGGGCGGCATCCAGACTTTTCTGCCGGGCATCCTGCATTTCGTGCAAGCTTGCCAGCGTGGCGTCAGAAGTTTTGTAGCGTTCCAATCGGTTCGCCAGATCGCCTTTTACTTGATCGACAGTATAAACGCGGCCGGCAAATTTTAACGTGCTGCCGCCGCTGGTTAGGTCGTCTCGCAGCGAAGTTAAATCGGCCCGGTCTTTTTCCTGCTTTTTGCTCAGTTGGTCAATCTCCTGGCTCAACCGATCCACTTCCACTTCTTCCTTGGCAATGATCTGCATATTCTTACGAATTTCCGGCATGATGTCTTTCACCATGTTGCGGGCCCGGTCGATCTCAAACTCCATCGGCACCGCCTGCTTGACGGAATCTTGCACCCAACCGGCCGCCGTGCCGACATAGCTGTGCAAATGCTTGCCAAAAATCAAAAAGGCCACTGCGGTTCCAGCAATTCCCCAAAACAAAACGCGGCGTAACATGGTAGGACCCTCCAGTAAAACAACATGGACCGTAATCAGTTGTCAGTGGTCGGTTGCAACGGACAACAAGCCACGGACTACGGACAAATAAATTGCTTGCCACAGGTGTTCTTCGCCCAGGATTGCGAAATCTTGGAAGAGATTGCGTTTTTTGCACTTGGACACTTAATGGCGGGCGAAAACTACGCTCATCGACATGCCCAACCTGTTGCCGCCACGTGTGTTACAATCTGAGTGGAGGCCGCCATGTCCGATCCAATACCTTGGCAAGATTTCGTTCGCCGCATTCATGCCGGCCCTGGCCAACTGGTGCTGGCGGTTACCGGCGGCGGCAGTCGGGCCATCGGCGATTTACTGTCAGTGCCCGGCGGTTCGCGGACCGTGTTAGAAGCAGTCGTTCCGTATTCGGTGGCGTCGCTGGTAGAGTTTCTGCATGCCCGGCCGGAGAGTTTTTGTTCTGCTCGCACCGCCCGATTGATGGCCATGGCCGCGTTTCAACGGGCCAGGCATTTACAGAAAGAAGCACCCTCATCCCAGCCCTCTCCCATCAAGGAAGAGGAAGAACAGCGGCCGCCCGTCGGCATTGGTTGCACGGCCAGCCTGGCCAGCGATCGGCCCAAGCGTGGTCCGCACCGCATCCACGTCGCGCTGCAAACCGCAGCGGCAACAGTTACCCATTCATTGGAACTCGTAAAAGGTCGCCGCAGCCGACTTGCAGAGGAGTCGATTGCCGCCCAAATGGTGCTCAACGCTGCGGCCGAAGCGTTTGGCATTGCCGAGCAGCTTTCGCTGCCACTGCTTGAGCCCGAAGATATTCAATCCACGCGCACTGTCGCACCTTCGCAGTGGCAAAATCTATTGCTTGGTCGAACTGAGAAGTTGTTGATACCGAGTCCGCAGTTAGCCCCCGGCGAGTCGCCGGGGGGCAAACCCAGGAAACCCCGTGCCATTTTCCCCGGCGCATTCAATCCGCTGCATGCCGGACATTTGCAGATGGCCGAAGTTGCCGCAGCCCGGCTTAGCCTGCCGGTGGAATTTGAATTATCCGTCGAAAACGTTGACAAACCGCCGCTGGATTACACGGAAATTCAGCTACGTGTTGCCCAATTCAACGAAAAACACTTGCCGCTATGGCTAACCCGCGCGCCCACGTTCGACGAGAAGTCGCAACTGTTTCCCGGCGCCACGTTCATCGTCGGGGCAGATACGATGCTCCGGATCGGCCAACCGCGCTACTATGGGAACGATCCGGCGGCCGCCAACGCAGCTTTTCAAAGAATCGCCGAGCGTGGTTGCCGGTTTCTAGTTTTCGGCCGGCTGGTCGATCATCAATTTCAATCATGCGGCGATTTGTCGTTGCCCCAGGCGTTGCGACAACTCTGCGATGAAGTTCCCAGCGAATTATTCCGACAAGATATTTCGTCGACGGAATTACGGAAAACAGCGACTAGCGATTAGCGGTTAGCAATTAGCAACGAGGCACCAATCTGTGCTTCGCTAATTGCTAATTGCTAATCGCTAATCGCTTCAATTACATTCTCTCGACGACTTCAATCCCCAGCAGTTCCAATCCCTGCCGCAGCACCTTCGCCGTTAAATCGCACAGCGCCAGTCGGCTTTGCAGCAACTCTGGAGTTTCGGCTTTGAGCACCGGACAGTTTTCGTAGAACGTGCTAAACCGATTGGCCAATTCGAACAAATAACTGGTCAACTGATTGGGTCGATAATCGGCCAACACCAGATCAATGGCTTCGGATAGTTGCAGCGCGGCCAAGGCCAAAGCCCGCTCCGCCGGATGCAAAAGCGATATGGTTTGCGGCCCAGCCGGCCGGGCCATTTCCCCGGAATCGCCCAATTGCTTCTGCCCTTTGATAAAAATCCCCCGCACTCGGGCATGCGCGTACTGCATGTACGTGGCGGTATTGCCGTTCATGGCCAACATTTTGTCGTAATCGAACACGTAGTCGGTGGTGCGGCTCTGCGAAAGATCGGCGTACTTAATTGCACCAATACCGACCTTTCTCGCAACATCAATCCGCTCGGTTTTTGTCAATTCTGGCCCATTTGGCTTTGCATCATCGTTTTCTTTGACGATCCCCAGCGCTTTAACTTCAGCTAATCCCAATAAATCGTCCAGTCCGATGGTCTCTCCCGACCGCGTTTTGAACGGCTTGCCGTCTTTGCCTAGTACGGTGCCGAAGCTGATGTGTTTGAATTCGACGCTGGACCATTCCGGATGCCACTTCCGCGCGGTGGCAAACAACTGCACGAAATGCAAACTCTGCCGATGATCGACCACGTACAAAATGGCGTCGGGATGCCAGCGATCCATGCGGTAAGCAATCGTGGCCAAATCGGTCGTGGCGTACAGAAATGCGCCGTCTTGCTTTCGGATAAGAAACGGCGTTTCGTAACCATCCAAAAACACACCAATCGCACCGTCGCTTTCCCGTGCTATGCCTTTGTTCACCAGATTGTCGACCACCGCCGCCAGCCGATCGTGATAAAAGCTTTCACCAAGTTGTTCATCGAATTTCACGCCCAGGCGTTTGTAAATCCGCTCGATGTCGCTTTCGCACTGTTGCCGAATTTCGTTCCACAGCCGTAAATTCTCCTCATCGCCGCCGTGTAACTTAGCCGTTTCGCTCAGCACGGCCTCTCGAATCTTTGGATTCTCTTCGCCCAAGCGATTCACGAAGGCATACAAAGCGCCGAACTCGCCTAGTTTTTCCGCCGCGCCACTGGCTTTAACTTTGTCCCGAATTTCTTGGCTTTTGTATCCATAAATAATCATCCCGAACTGGGTGCCCCAGTCGCCCAGGTGATTGTCGCTAATCGCTTTATGGCCGGCGAAATTCAGCGTCCGGTACAGGCAATCGCCGATCACGGTGCTGCGGATGTGTCCCACGTGCATCGGCTTGGCGACGTTGGGGGCACTGTAATCGACGATGTAGGTGTGCGGCTTTTCTACCATGGGGACGCCCAATCGCGCATCGACAGAAGCGGCCGCCGCTTGTTGTTCCAGCCAGTCGGTTTTTAGCCGCAAGTTGATGAACCCCGGCCCTGCAATTTCCGGCGGTTCGCACAAACCTGCAACATCCAGGCGGGCGACAATTTCTTTCGCAATCTCGCGCGGCGGCTTGCCCAATCGCTTGCCGAGTGGCATCGCACAATTGGCCTGATAATCGCCGAACTTCGGGTCTTGACTGGCCCGCACTTGAGAAAGCAAATCCGCCGGGCTATCGACCATCCCGCTCAGTGCGGCGGCAAAGCGGCGGTGAAGTTCGTGCAGAATGTTCACGGCAGTGGAGGTAAGGCGAGATTCGAGTGAAGTGAGTCGCGAAAGTTGAGGCGTTGCTGCCCTGTAGAGTTTGACACTGTCTTGGGACTTTGCCAATGGCGTTCACGCCGCCGGTCGATTGGCGGCTTCAAGCTGAATGACAGGCTGCGGCAGCAATGGTTCAATGCGCGCCCATGTGCGGGCAGTCGCGCCTTGCTGTGCTTTCACCAACTCCACGGCGTTGCGACCTAAACCATCGGCGTAAGCTGTATCGCTTAAACAGCGGCGGACGAAAGCGGTCAGTTCTTCGCCGCTAGCGACCCGCACCGCAGCGTCATTGGCCAACAGCAGCGCCACGACATCGCGGAAATTCTGCGTGTTCGGGCCAAAGCACAGGGCCACGCCATAAGCGGCAGGCTCAATCATATTCTGTCCGCCTCGGCTGGAGAACAAACTGCCGCCCACAAAGCCAATTGTCGCCGTGCCCCACCAGGCGCCGAGTTCTCCGACGGTGTCGACCAACAGAACCGGAGATGAGGAGTGAGTGGTGAGGGGTGAGTTAGTTGATTCGCTTAGCGCGGATCGTCTTTGCCACTTCAATCCGCTGCGATCCAGCAGCGCCGCCACTTCGTCAAAACGGTGCGGATGGCGCGGCACAATGACTAACCTTAATTGTGGATATTCGCCAGCCAGCGATTGAAACGCCGCCAGCGCCAATTGTTCTTCCGGCTGTTGCGTGCTGCCGGCCAGAAACACAACATCGTCAGCGGAAAATCCGGCCAATTTGCGCAGCGATTGCGTGCGCGGATTGTGGCGGTCACACTGGGCGCCGTCGAATTTCAGCGAGCCGGTAACGCAAACTCGCTCCGGCTCGACGCCCAAGTTTCGAAATCGCTGAGCGTATTCCTCGTTTTGCACGGCAATCACATCGATTGAATTTAACACCGGCAGCAGCCACCGGCGAATGTGATGGTAACCGCGAAAACTTTTTTCGCTCAGCCGGCCATTCACAATGCCTACCCGGGCACCGTGTTCTCGGGCGGCCCGTACCAAATTGGGCCACAGTTCCAATTCTGCCAGCACCAGCAGCGACGGCCGGATGCGGTTCATCGCCCGGCGTACTGCCCAAGAAAAATCGAGCGGACAGTAAAACACGGTGTATTGAGCGTATTTTGATTTCGCCAGGTCGTAGCCGGTTTTGGTGGTCGTGGAAATGACGCACTCGACGTCGGGCCGGTGCATGGCAATGTGTTTGAGCAACACGCCCAGCAAGTTCACTTCCCCCACGCTCACAGCGTGCAGCCAAATGCACGGACGGTTTGAATTTCGCCGCGGCGCCGCTCCCCAAAACTTGGCGGCAAATCCTTCCCGATATTTTCCACGGAAGACGCTTTGATAAATCAACCACGGCGCGGCCACGATCAGCGTGAGAAAATAAGCGGCGTTTAAGAAAAGTGCCGTCATGGGAATCCATTCCCGACTGATGTTGCGATTCGGAATCTCTCAGGCCGCCTGGCCGCCTTGCTTTCGCATGCAGCAGTTTTTGAATTTCTTGCCGCTGCCGCAGGGGCACGGATCATTGCGGCCCACGCGATCTTGCCGATTGCGGATCGGCTCGATTTTTTTATCGCTTTGCATGTTGTCGATGGCCGCTTGCTGTTGCTGGCCGATGTTGCTCGTGGGCGGCGGCGCTTCCTCGTGGGTGGCGGAGGTTTCCTTCCACGTGGAACCCACAAAGATTTCGTCCAACTGTTCCATGCGGAAAATCAAATCGGTGACGCGATCGCCGATGTTCGTCCACATGGCTTCGAAGGTTTGCATGCCTTCGCGCTTGTATTCCACCTTCGGGTCCACCTGGGCATAGCCCCGTAGCGACACGCTGGAACGCAAGTGGTCCATGGCCAACAGATGATCTTTCCAAGCCGCATCCAAAATTTGCAGTACCAAGTTGCGTTCCAGGCGGCGCATTTCAGGCCGGAAATGGTCGTCGACCGTGAGTGCGGCGCGAATTTTCAGATGTTCGTGATCAAGCTGTCCAATTTGCTCCGCCGGAAATTGCGGATCGTACTCTTTGAGCTTGGCGACCAGCGCCTGAACTGGCGCACTTTCCAGCCAGTTTGACCCCTGAACCGTGCGAACGGTTAACGACGCCCCATTCTGCTCAGGGTGTCCGTTGGGCGCGTTACTGAAAATGTCATCGACCAGGCGCTCGATTTCGGCTTGCGCCTCCGCCGCGGCACGCAAATTTTGGCGGCTATGTTCGACCAACACAACCCGAATTTCGTCCTGCTGCTTGTTCCTCAAGTCGTCAAGCGATAAATCCACGTGAAACCGGTCGCGCGCCCACACGACCAACTGATCGCGGTCGTAGCGCTTTTGCCCGGCGCTGTCCCGGGTGGTGAAGTGCAGCAAGCCCGCCATCACTGGAAATTCTGCTTCCTTCATTTCGTATGCTTTGCGAGCCTTGCGGCGCAGCAGCTCGACGAATGCGTCCGGCTCCAAATCTCGTGCCTCTTCCGGCTGAACGACAATTCCAAATTTATATTGCGCCCAGCCGCAGGCCGTGCGCACGCCCAAATCGGGTTCCAAAAAGCGGGCGCCCTCACCCAGATCGATCTGCCGGATCGACTCGCGTGCTTGCTCGATCATAAATTCGGCCACGCCGTCGCGGCCGTGCTTTTTCAAATCGCGATCGCGAAAGTTCGTCTTCCAGCGCGAGTTGGAAAATTTGGCCAGCGCCTCCCAATTCCAGTCTTCTTCCGTATTCTCGGGAAGATTTTCTTCCACCGCTTCAAACACTTGCGATTCGGCGATTCGCTCGGCTTCGTCCTTGGCCTGTTGCTGGGCGGTTTGGAAATCGAGATTGCGGAATTCCTTGGATTCTAATTCCACCGACAGCAGATTACCCGCCCATTTGGCAAAAGTTTCCGCGCCGTAATCTTTATCCAGGAACACAGTCAGGTTGTGTTCGATCTGGCGGTCAATCATGTCCAGAATCAACTGCTTGCAGTTTCCGCCGTCGAGAATCCGCTGCCGGTACGAATAGACGCGCTTCCGCTGCTCGTCCATCACTTCGTCGTATTCCAGCAGGTTTTTGCGGATGTCGAAGTTGCGCTCCTCGACTTTCTTTTGCGCCCCTTCGATCCGGCGCGAAACCATCCGGCTTTCAATGGCCTCACCCTCTTTCATGCCCAGCCGGGTTAGCACACTCTTCACCCACTCTCCGGCGAAAATCCGCATCAGGTCGTCTTCCAGCGATAGATAAAAACGGCCCGAGCCGGGATCACCCTGGCGCCCGGAACGGCCCCGCAGCTGGTTGTCGATGCGGCGGGCCTCATGCCGTTCGGTGCCGATGATGTGCAAGCCGCCCAAGGCTTTCACCTCGGCCCCTTCGGCCTTCGTCTGTTCGTGTTCTTCAATTGCCTTCACCAAGGCATCCCATTCGTCGCGTGGCACTTCCAATCGTGTCGGATATTTATCTTGAAGCTTGGCCCACGCCATGGCGTCGGCATTGCCGCCGAGGATAATGTCGGTGCCGCGACCGGCCATGTTGGTGGCAATCGTAACCGCTCCTTTGCGGCCTGCCTGGGCCACAATTTCCGCCTCGCGCTTGTGATGCTTGGCGTTGAGCACCTGATGCGGAATACCGCGCCGCTCTAAAAGTGCCGACAGCCGTTCGCTTTTTTCAATCGAAACGGTACCGACCAAAATCGGCCTCCCGCGCTTTTGAAGCAACTTGATTTTCGAGCGCAGGATGGTGCGCAGCTCGCGGTTGTCTTTGTCGTCGAAAGTGATTTCTTGTTCGTTCTCGCCTTTCACCGTTCCGACCAGCCAATTGCCGTCGGTCAGCTCCACAGTATCCCACTTGTGAATCCGTTCGATTTCATTGGCCACTTGGTTGAATTTGTCTTTCTCGGTGAGGTAAATCACGTCGGCGTGGTTAATGCGTTGCAGCGTCCGATTGGGCGGAATGGCAATCACATCGAGCTTGTAGATTTTCCAGAACTCGTTCGCCTCGGTCATGGCCGTACCGGTCATCCCGCAGATTTTTTTGTACAGCTTGAAGAAATTCTGCAGCGTGATCGTGGCCAGCGTTTGCGTTTCTTCCTTCACGCGCACGCCTTCCTTGGCTTCGACCGCTTGGTGCAGCCCGTCGCTCCATTGGCGGCCGGGCATTTTGCGGCCCGTGAATTCGTCGACAATGATGATCTCGCCGTCTTCAATGACGTAATTCACGTCGCGCTTGTACAGATGATGGGCTTTCAGCGAGTTGTCGATTAGATGCGGCCATTCCATGTTGCCGGCCGTGTAAAAACTTTCCACTCCGGCAAACCGTTCCGCGGCCCGGACCCCTTCGTCGGTGAGCACGACTGTATGTTCTTTCTCCTTGACTTCGAAATGAGCGTCTTTGGTCAGTTGCCGCGCCAGCTTGTCGGCCTTGGTGTATTTGGCGACGTCGTCGTGCGCCGGACCGGAAATGATGAGCGGCGTGCGCGCTTCGTCCACAAGAATGTTGTCGACTTCGTCAATAATGGCGTAATGCAACGGTCCTTGCACCTGCTGGGTGTGCTTGGGAAAGTGGTAATCGTCCCGCGCAGCCGGCCGCATGTTGTCACGCAGGTAATCGAAGCCGAACTCGTTATTCGTGCCGTAGGTAATGTCGCACGCATATGCTTTCTGCCGCTCCGCACCGTCCATGCCGGCTTGGATCGCCCCCACGGTCAGCCCCAGGTTCATGTATACCGGCGCCATCCATTCCATGTCGCGGCGAGCCAAATAATCGTTCACCGTAACCACGTGCACGCCTTTACCTTCCAAGGCATTCAGATATGCCGGCAGCGTGGCCACCAGCGTTTTGCCTTCGCCGGTGATCATTTCGGCAATCGAGCCGCTGTGCAGCACGATGCCGCCGATCAATTGCACATCGTAGTGCCGCATGCCCAAAAAGCGCCGGCCGGCCTCGCGACAAACGGCAAACGCTTCGTCCAGCAAGTCGTCCAGGGTTTCGCCTTCATTCAACCGCTGGCGGAAAAGCGCGGTTTGCTGCTTCAAATCCGCATCGCTCATGGTCTGGTATTTGGGCTCCAGAGCATTGATGCCGGCGATTTTCGGCTGTAACTTCTTGACATATCGGGCATTGGACGAACCAAACAGCGACGTAATGCCGCGCTCCACCGACCGGCTTAGACCGGTGAAAAAATTCCCAATGACTTCCCACAGTTGTTCCCAAAATTCCATCGTCTGGCCGTTTTCCAAAGTGAGCAGCTTTCGTTGGACGCGCGCGTACGGGATGCCAGTTCGGCAGAATCCCCGTGCCTGTTACAATAATGCAAGGGGCGCGCCAACTTCCAATAATGGACGTAAGAGTTTGCCGACAAAGAAGTTTATAGCGATTTGGTAGAGTGGGTCAAGAACGGTTCGGCGATTGGTAAACGTCGTAAGTTGTTGGGGCATAACGCCATCGTTTCCAACTAGTCCGGTTTTACATTCTTATTGCTCGCTGTTTCCTTCCATCTTTTCGTTATGCCCTTGCAACCGCAAACCGCTGATATTCGAGGTCAATTGATATTCCTGGGAACGGGGACATCGGTCGGGGTGCCTTGCATTGGCTGCGGCTGTCCAACTTGCACCAGCAGCGATCCGAAGAACCAGCGGACCCGTTGCTCGCTGGTGCTGGGTTTGCCCGAGGGGAATTTGTTGATCGATACTCCACCAGACTTGCGCACTCAATTGTTGCGCGAGAAAGTTGGTCTGGTGCATTCGGTGCTATATACCCACGATCACGCCGACCACGTGTTCGGCCTGGACGATTTGCGGTTATTTCCGCACTACCTTGGTCATGCGCTGCCGGTGTACTGCGAAGATTTTGTGGAGACCCGAATTCGCAAATCGTTCGATTACGCCTTTGCCGAAGACAATCACGGCTACGGCGGCGGCGTGCCGCAGTTAGACCTGCGACGAATTTCGTTGGAGCCGTTTACACTCTTGGGCCAGCCGATCATTCCCATCCGCTTGTGGCATGGCAAGTTCCGAGTGCTCGGCTTTCGCATCGGCAATATCGCTTACTGCACCGATACCAACGGCATTCCACCGGAAAGCTTTTCGCAACTGAACGGGCTGGATGTGCTCATCCTCGACGCTTTGCGCCCACGACCGCACGTCACGCATTACAGCCTGGATCAGGCTGTGGAAGTTGCCCAGCGTTTGCGGCCCAAGCGCACCTACTTCACCCACATGTGCCACGATTTGGAGCACGCTGCCACCAACGCAATGCTGCCGCCGAGCATGGAATTAGCCTACGACGGCCTGCGGCTGGAACTGTGTTAGGCTTGGTAGTGGGCCAATTTGAACATAGCCCGACTGTGTCAGTCGGAAAAAGCGGCTGTCGGAATTTCAAATTGTCCCACCACCGTTAGGCTTTATCCGATAGACGATAGAGGACGCTCTGTGTAAATTCATAGCTATAGTGCGACTGCGAGAGAATCGCTTCCAGGGAGTATTACCAAATGCAACCGACCAAGGAACTCGCCGACGAATTGTTTCGCGAGAAAATTCGTAATGCCCGGGAAATGAATCCTGCGGACAAACTGCTGGCCGGACCGCGGTGGTTTGACGAAGGCTGCAGAAATCTCCAGTCAAAACTACAATGCGCGTTTCCTCAAGCATCTGATGTTGAAGTTCATACGATGCTTGATGAATTCATCAAGATAATGAAACGGCGTGACTGGATTTGAATCAGCGGATGCAAGTGTTTTCACTGTGCTATTGTCTGTAATGGTGCGATCAGCACAGGACGTGGGAACTGCTCGATTCCATCCGCCAATCGATTCCGCCAGTTAGTTAGGGCTTCGACATCTTCCCCCATAAAGCCGCCGATGGGATCGGCGAGTCGCGCCATTCTAAACAGCATTGGCCTTCCGCCGCAGCAGCGCGCGACAACCGATGGCCGCCAGGCCGCCCAGCGCGACCAACACAAGTCCGCTCGGCTCGGGGGCCGGTACGAATTCACCGTATTGAAAATCTGACAGATTCGGATACGTCGCAGTGCCGCCAGCGGTGAACGAAACGTCTTGTATAGGTTCGCCCGACTCCGTATCAATGATCCCAATAAAATCTATCGTTGGTGCGCCCGAAGTGGGAACGGTAAAGGTAAGGTCTGAAAACCCAGTGTCAACATAAACCTGGACGGATTGGGGCACAGGTCCAATCCCATCAGTAACGGTGTAAAATCCCGTGCCGACAGCAGTTCCTAATGGACCACTCACGTCGAGTTCACCTACTGCCACCGCACCCGCACTTCCCGGCCCTTGCAAGACGGTTGGACTCGATCCGGTTGGCCATTGGTCGTATATTGGCGGATAATATGCTGGTTGGATAGCATAAAGAAAGTTTCCACCACCGGTCACGTTGCCGACGAATTCTATTCCCGTTGCTGTCAAGCCGCTTGGGGTGCTGTAATTCGTCAGCGCGCCGCTAGAATATGAATTGAAATCAATGGTCGATAGACCAGCGGTTTCAGCGTCGAATACGGACCGATCTGCCACAACATAAATGGCACCGTAGGACTTTGTTGCGCAAAGTAAAAGTACGATTACAGATAACCTGCTAGTCGTGCGGGTGAGTTTTACCAACGCTGTAATGGCTCTCGCAATGCAATTCACGAGCGGTTCCTTCATCGATGAGTGAATCGGAGTGGAAACGAAACCGCTCTTCTCTTTTCCAGAACTGCCCAGCATACCCCCCCCCCCCCCAAGTCAACTGTTTTGCAGCACCGGCGAAGATTTTTTGGAAAATTTCTCGAAACGTGACACCAAATAGCCGGACGGCCACGCCGTCCGGTCCGGATGCTGTGAGCATTCGGCTACAGTCGCAACAGATTCTTGAAAAATGGCCCTAATTCTCCGCTGTCTCTGTTTCCTTCTGTTCAATGAACAAACCGCTAACACACGTTAATTGGCGATAGTCCGGAGAAAAGCTACTGGCAATCCATTGCTGCTGATCAGCGTGAATCAGCGGTTTGTTCCATCAATTCGCAACGGCGTTCAATCGTAGTGCCGGTTTTTCTTCACAACGCAAGCCGCCGCAGGCGAAGGGCATTGCTGATCACCGAAACGCTGCTGAAGCTCATCGCCGCTGCGGCAATCATCGGATTCAACAGTGCAGCATGGCCGAAGATGGGATACAACACTCCTGCTGCAATCGGCACACCCAATGCGTTGTACACGAAGGCGAAAAACAAATTCTGACGGATGTTGCGCATCACGCCGCGGCTCAGACGCCGGGCTTTGGCAATGCCGCGCAAGTCTCCTTTCACCAATGTCAGTCCGGCGCTTTCCATCGCCACATCCGTGCCGGTCCCCATCGCAATACCCACCTGTGCTTGCGCTAGCGCCGGCGCATCGTTGATTCCGTCGCCGGCCATCGCCACAATATGCCCCTCACTCTGCAAATGTTTAATCGCGTTCCCTTTTTCGCCCGGAGCAACTTCTGCTAGAACTTCGTCAATGCCCAATTTTTTTGCCACTGCCTGGGCTGTGGTGCGGCTGTCGCCCGTCAGCATCACGATCCGCACACCATCGGCGTGCAGAAACCCAATCGCCTCGGGCGTACTTGCTTTGATCGGATCGGCCACGCTTAATAATCCGGTCAACGTGCCGTCGATGGCCACAAACATGACGGTTTGGCCATCGCGCCGCAGCGTTTCCGCCCGATCCAAAGCAGCCTTCGGCACGGCAATTCTCAACTCTTCCAATAATTTGACGTTGCCGAGCGCCGCATCGTGATTTTCGATGTTTCCCGTCACGCCCTTTCCGGTGATGGAACGAAACTTCACGACGTCAGGAACTGCGAGTTGCCTTTCCTGGGCGCCGGTAACAATCGCCGCCGCCAACGGATGCTCGCTGGCCTTTTCCAGCGCGGCGGCTAGGCGAAGGAGTTGTTCGTCCGACTTGTCATCAGCGCTACCAACGGTCGCGGCTTTATATCCTGCTTCCTGCGCCCTGCTCCCTGCGCCCTCCACCGTCATCAATCGTGGTTTGCCTTCCGTCAACGTGCCAGTTTTATCGACCACTAGCACGTCGACTTTTTCCAACACTTCCAATGCTTCCGCGTTTTTCACCAGTACGCCGGCCATGGCGCCCCGTCCGGTGCCTACCATAATTGCCATCGGCGTTGCCAGTCCCAAGGCACAAGGACAAGCAATGATCAAAACCGCCACCGCATTGACCAAAGCGTAAGCCAATCGTGGCTCCGGCCCCACGGTCGACCAAAGGGTGAACGTAAGAATCGCCACGCCAATCACCGCCGGCACAAACCATGCGGCCACGACATCGGCTAATCGCTGGATCGGCGCGCGGCTGCGCTGGGCCTCGCTCACCATGCGAACAATTTGCGCCAGCAACGTCTCGCTGCCGACGCGCTGCGCCTGCATCACCAGCGAACCCGTGCCGTTGACCGTGCCGCCGGTGACACGGTCGCCGGTTTGTTTTTCCACCGGGATTGGCTCGCCGGTGATCATCGATTCATCCACGCTGCTGGCGCCTTCCAGCACTTCACCGTCCACCGGCACTTTTTCACCAGGCCGCACCCGCAGCCGATCGCCCACTTGCACCTGATCCAGCGGCACATCGTGTTCGCTGCCATCGGCATTCATTCGACGTGCGGTTTTGGGGGCTAATCCCAGCAATGCGCGAATGGCGCTGGAAGTTTGCCCCCGCGCTCGCAATTCCAAAACTTGCCCCAACAGCACCAACGTGATAATCACAGCGGCCGCTTCAAAATAAACTTCAACTTGTCCGTTGTGCCCGCGCAACGATTCCGGAAACCATCCCGGCGCAAACGCGGCCACCACGCTGAAGCCGTATGCGGCGCCCGTGCCCATGGCAATCAGCGTGAACATGTTAGGCGAGCGATGTACCACCGATTGCCAACCGCGCTGGAAAAACGGCAGCCCCGCCCATAGCACGACCGGCGTGGCCAGGGCAAACTCGATCCACCGCAGCGTAGCCGCGCCGAACCAATGTTGCAGCGGCATCCCAGGCAGCATGTCGAGCATCGCAACAACTAGTAGCGGCGCACTCAATGCCATGCTAATCCAGAAACGGCGCGACATATCGGCAAGTTCAGGATTGGCTTCTTCCCCAACGATGACATTTTGCGGCTCTAACGCCATGCCGCAAATCGGGCAGCTTCCCGGCCCGTTTTGCCGCACTTCCGGGTGCATGGGGCACGTGAATTGAACACTCGCTTTTGCTCCCTCTCCCTTTGGGAGAGGGCTGGGGTGAGGGTGCAATGCATGAACCGCTATTCCGCGTGCTGGCTGCAAAACGGAAAGCTGTGGTCCGCTGGCGACCGGGACGGAAGACAAATACACATCCGGCTGCGCTTGGAATTTTTTCAGGCAGCCGGGATTGCAAAAATAATATGTCTGGCCCTGATATTCGAACTTGCCCGCGGCGCGAGCCGGATCGATCAGCATGCCGCACACCGGATCGCGCACTTTTTCGCCGCCGGCCGTCGGCAGCCTGTTGGCATGGCCAAGCTTGTGATGATGTTGTTCGCTCATCGTGTTGCGTTTGTCATTGCGACGAGATTGGCGAGTGTGCGGCTCGCGGCCCCGTTATCGATGATCATCTTTGCCCTGCTGGCCGCAGTCTGCAACGTTGTTTCGCTTCCAGCAATCCACGTGGCTGCTGCGCTATTCGCAATCACGATGTCGCGCGCAGGTCCGGGCTTGCCTGCCAAAACTTCGCGGATCATCTCGGCGCTTTGTTCCGCGTTTTTCACAACCAGCGAATCGAGCGAATCGGCCGTCGGCAAACCGAACAGGCTGGGAATCCACTGAAATTCGCGAATGCTGCCATCAGCCATCACTTCCGTCGCCTCCGTCGGACCAGCGATATTCACTTCGCCAAGTCCTTCGCCACCGCTAACAACCACTGCATGCTTGGTGCCCAACTTAGCCAATGCTTGAGCCATGACTGGCCGCGACTCTGGCCGGCCGACACCCAGCAATTGAAACGGAGCGCCCGCCGGGTTGCACAAGGGCCCTAGCAAATTGAAGATGGTGGGCATACCCAAGCGGCGGCGAACTTCAGCCACCCGCTTCATCGAAGGGTGTACCAGCGGCGCAAAGCAAAAACAAATCCCCAATTCATTGAGACAACGCTCCACGCAGGTTACCTCGGCCGCAATGTTGACGCCCAAAGCGGCCAATACGTCGGCCGACCCAGTGCGGCTGGTTACCGCTCGATTGCCATGCTTGGCGACTGGCGTCCCTGTAGCGGCCGTCACCAGCGCCGCCGCCGTGCTGATGTTGAACAGCTTCGAACCGCCGCCGCCGGTGCCGCAGGTGTCGATTACAATGGAATGCCGCGTGCGAATTGGCGTCATCTGCTTCCGCAGCGAAGCTGCCGCACCGGCAATTTCGTCAACCGTTTCGCCTTTGGCTCGCAGCGCGGTCAAGAGCAGGGCGATTTGCTCCTCGGGTACGTGACCTTCCATCACCGCGTCGAAAACGGCGGTCGCCTCAGACTGCGATAAGTTTTCCCCGGCCGCCAGGCGACCAAGCGTTTCTGTAAGCATGGAAAATACCGTGGAGAATAGGCTGGCAACAAATTCTATCGCAGCAGAAAGAATGGGGAATGGGAACTTGCCCTGCGACGGGTAATGGGTCAGTTTGATCAATGAGGAATGTAGCGACGGCTGTCCCCGGCCGTTTTTTCGGCGATTGTTGCGTCAGCCGCTGAGGACAGCCGCCTCTACATTTCAAACTGACCCACTACCGCGCGACGCCAATCCTAGAATATACCGGCTGCATGCGTTACCATCGTGTCAGCGATATTCGTTAACAGAGCATACGCCGATTAAAAGGTTCGTTCATGATTTCTCGCCGCACGATGCTTGGGGCTTGTCTGTGCGTCTGGTTGACCGGCGCAGCGGCATATGCCCAACAGTGGACGCGCTTCCGTGGTCCCAACGGCCAGGGGCAAAGCGAAGCGGCGGCAACCATTCCCATCCAATGGACCGAAAGCGACTATAACTGGAAAGTGGAGCTGCCGGGCGTGGGGCATTCGTCGCCGGTTGTTTGGGGCGACAAGGTGTTTGTCACCGGCGCCGATCCCGATACCGCCACGCGCCATGTGCTGTGTCTTAGCGCCAAAGATGGACAAAAAATTTGGCAGAAAGATTTTCCCGGAACCAAATATCACGTCCACGCGCAAAACAACTTTGCCGTCAGCACGCCGGCTTTGGACGACAAGCGGATTTATTTGGCCTGGGCCTCGGCCGACGAGTTCACCCTGCAGGCGTTAACCCACGATGGCGATGAAGTGTGGAAAATCAATCTGGGACCATTCATCAGCCAGCACGGCTTTGGCACTTCGCCGATTGTGGTGGACGACGAGGTCATCATCACCAACGATCAAGAAGGCGATCAACGATTTCTGATTGCCGTTGACTCGGCCACCGGGCAAGAGCGCTGGAAAATTCCTCGCAAGTACGCCGACAACCGCCAGAATGCTTCGTATGCCACCCCCTGTATCCTCGATACGCCGACCGGCCGCGAACTCATCGTCTGCAGTTGGGCCTACGGCATCACCAGCCACGATTTGAAAACCGGCGCCGTGAATTGGGAAGCGCCGGTGTTCAAACTGCGGCCCGTCGGTTCGCCCGTCTTGGCCGACGGTTTGATTTTAGCCAACTGTGGCGAGGGGCAGGAGGGCAAGGGAAATAACATGGTCGTGGCCATCAAGCCCGGCAACAAAGATGGCAGCCCGTACCAATTGGTCTACAGCATTCCCAAATCGTCGGCGCCGTATGTGACCACCATTTGCACCGCCGGCGATTTGGCGTTCCTGTGGGGCGACGGCGGAATTGTCAGTTGCATCGACGTGCCCACGGGCAAAGTTCACTGGCGGCAGCGGGTGGGCGGAATTTTTTACGGTTCCCCGGTCCGCGTGGGCGACCGAATCTATTGCATCTCCCTCGATGGCGATGTGGTCGTGCTGGCCGCCGCGGACGAATATAAGCAGCTGGCGCGCAATCCGCTGGGCGAAGGCAGCCAGGCCACCCCCGCCATCGCCGACGGCAAAATGTACCTCCGCACCCTGTCGCATCTGATTTCCATCGGCGGGAAATAATTCTTCTTGATTGTCCTGGTGAAACATCCTTTGAAACCGTTGATTTTTGCTCGCGTTTTGCTCATGGCTCGGTCTGCAGAGCGATCTACAAAAAAACACCGTCCGGCCTAGAATTCAGTGATGACACCCACGACTGCTGCTGAACGTCGCCGCTTGGAATCGTTGCCCCGCGCCGAGTTGGAGCAATATCAACTGCTGCGGCTCAATGCGCTGCTGGACCAGATCTTGCCCGCCAATCAGTTTTACGCGCAAAAGCTGGCCCGGATGAAACGGCCCGTAGATTCGCTGGCGGAGTTCGCACGCTGGCCGTTCACGTTCAAAGAGGAACTTGTCGTTTCGGCCAGCGGCGGTGATACAGCCCGCAACCACACCTGGCCGCGGGAGCGATATTCTCGCTTTCATCAAACTTCCGGCACCAGCGGTCGGCCTTTGGCCGTGCTCGATACGCCCGACGATTGGCAATGGGTGCTGCAGTGCTGGCAATACGTGCTGGACGCGGCGAACATTCGCGCCGGCGATCGCGTGTTGATGGCCTTTTCGTTCGGCCCGCACATCGGCTTTTGGGGCGCGTATGAATCGTTTTGCCAGCGCGGGGCGTTGGTTATTCCCACCGGCGGCATGAGCTCGCTGCAACGCTTGGATTTGGCCCGCCACAATGAGCCCACGGTGTTGTGTTGCACCCCCAGTTATGCTTTGCATTTGGCTGAAGTGGCGGGACATCACGATCTGGACGTCGCACAATTCGGCGTGCGAGTCTTGGTTTTAGCGGGCGAACCGGGCGGATCAGTGCCGGCCGTTCGCGCCAGGCTGCAACAATTATGGAACGCGCAGGTTCACGATCACTGCGGTGCCACCGAAGTGGGTCCCTGGGGATTCGGCGATTCGCAAGGTCAAGGATTATACGTGGTCGAAGCCGAGTACATTGCCGAGTTTCTGTCGTTGGCCACTGGTGGCCCGGCGGAAGATAGCGAAGAAGCGGAATTGGTCATCACCAATTTGGGTCGAGCCGGTTGTCCCGTGTTGCGCTATCGCACTGGCGACGTGGTGCGACCCACCTGGCGGCATCCAGGAACCAACCGCTTCGTGTTGCTTAATGGCGGCGTATTGGGACGCAACGACGACATGCTGGTGGTTCGCGGCGTCAATGTGTTTCCCAGCAGCATAGACCATATTTTGCGCAGCTTTCCCGAAGTGGTGGAGTACCGCGCCACGGTGTACAAAGTTTCCGAAATGGACCGCTTGCGGATCGAAGTGGAAGATCGACTGCAACAGCCCGATCGAATTATGCAGGAATTTAAATTGCGGATTGGGCTGCGCGTCGAGGTAGAAACCGTTCCCTTGGGTTCGCTGCCCCGATTCGAAGGAAAAGGGAAGCGATTTATTGACAAGCGGGAGCGGCGAGGATGAGTTCTACGTCATCTCATCCGATTAAACTGTCTCGCACGGGCGAAAATGCCTTAATCATCGATTGGAGCGATGGCGCGCGCCGCCAGTATTCGTTCCGCGAACTGCGCGATGCCTGCCCGTGTGCCACTTGCCGAGAAAAACGTTCCGCAGCCCCGCCATCCGCCAACTTGTTGCCCGTGCTGTCGGCAGCAGAAGCCCTGCCGCTGCAAATCGCTAAGATGGAGCCCGTGGGAAATTACGCTTACTCCATCGAATTCAGCGACGGCCACAGCACCGGCATTTATACCTTGGACCTGCTGCGGCAGTTGGGTCAAGAAAGCAACTAGCAAGCGTCTGCTCATCGCTATCCGCTAATTGCTAGTCGCTAATTGCTAATTGCTAGCCGCTTTACATCAAACTGCCCGATTGCGGATCCACGCCCACGCCTTTGGTCAGTTCGATCAGGGCATCCATCACGCCGAGCAACGCACTGGGGTCGAGCATTTCCCCGTCGTCCTCTTCCTCATCGTTGGAAACCTGTTCGAAATGCAGAATGTCGAACTTGGCATCGCACTGGGAAAGCTGGGCCAGCTTGGGTCGATCCGTAGCATCGACATTGCCTTTCATGTCCCGTTGCAGCTCATCCACCTGGTCCGACACTTCTTCGCCTGATACGTAGCTGATGTCCATGGCTGCGTAATCTTGCGGCGAACGAAGCGAAAGCGAATCAATGTGGCCGGCCTCGTCGGCCTCGCCGTTGCTCAATTCGAAACGTGGATTAATTTTGAGCAAGCGGCGCTTGACCTGTTCCAGCATCGGCCGCCGCGCCGAATCGAACAGCACGAAATAGGTTTCGCGCCATTTGTAGTCGTGATTTTCGAAAGTGGACATGGGCAAAGTTTCTCGCAGGTCGGCGCCAGCCGGAAGTAAATCAGAGGTACACGTATACGAGAATCATATCACTGCGGTTCTTCCCATTCTTCGTCTTCTCCCCCCACGCTGCCTTGCCAATTCTCCAGTGCATTCAGCACGGCATCGCGCTCCTCGCGCTTGGCCCACACCGATTCTCCTTGTTCCAAGCGGATTTCGTAGTTGCCCTCTTGGGTGCAATCGTCATGGCCGCAAAAGTGCGGCACCGCCGCGATCCACACGATGCGGTACAAGGGAATATGCTTGTCGTCAACAATGCAAAAAATAGACATAAATGCAAATCGCTGAGCACGAAGTTCGACCCGCGAATTTTGTCATTAGTTTTTAAGGTGAATCGTTCCAGACAATCGCTTCTCTTTGCAAGTATATACGCTTCGCTTAGCCGTTTGCCAATTCCGTTGCGCGGCGGGCCGCCGCTTCAACGGCGGAAATCAACGCTCCCCGTACGCCGTGGTTTTCCATGACGTGCAGGCCGGCAATCGTCGTTCCGCCGGGACTGGCAACGCGGTCCTTGAGCACGCCCGGATGATCGCCCGTCGTCAGCACCATTTCCGCCGCCCCTTTCACGGTTTGAGCCGCCAATTTCAGAGCGACTTCCCGTGGAAGTCCCAGCCGTACGCCCCCATCGGCCAATGCTTCAATCATCAGGTACACGTATGCCGGACCCGAGCCGGACAATCCGGTGACCGCATCCAAAAGTTTTTCATCCAACTGTATGGCCACGCCTACCGAGCCCAGCAGTTGGGCCACCAGCTCGGCGTCCGCCTGGGTAGCGCCGGGTCCCAAGCAGTACGCACTGGCGCTTTGCCCCACCAGGCACGGCGTATTCGGCATCACGCGCACCAATCGACACGGCCCCAACCCTTCCGCTAGTGCCTGCAAGCGGATGCCCGTCACGATGGAGATTACCAATTTGTCTTTTCCCAGGGCGCCGCGCAGCTCGGCCAGCGCGGTTTTGGCTTGTTGCGGCTTGACGGCCAGCACCATGATGTCGCTGCGCCGGGCAACCTCGGCATTCTCGCGCTCCGTACTGCACCCCGGCAGCAAACGCTGGAATTCCGCCAGGGCCGCGGCCACCGGATCGGCAGCCACCATTTGCGTTTCTGCTAGCAAACCGGCGGTGGTAAATCCACGAGCCAGCGCTCGCGCCATTTGTCCTGCTCCAATAAATCCAACCGTTTGCTTGAGCATGTCCATTTAAATTTGTCTTTTGCCGCTTGTCCTTTGCCACCGGTTAACTGTCAATTTGCATTGGTCAACTTTGAACAACTGACTACGGGACAAATGACCTTGCTAGCAATGCTACGTTACCCAGGCGAAACGGACAACCGCAGGGCAATTTCCGGGTAAATTCGTCTGGATCGAACTGCCGTTTTTTGCGACACTCCGCCACCTTTTCAGCGAGGATGCTGGGTCGTTCCGTCGGCGGAGAATTCCCTTGTCCGGCGGCCCAAACCATCTTCCAAGCACTTTTCTCAGTCGCAATTCGCTCCACAATCATCATCCCAATCGTCGCTTCGCCGAATAAGGTGCTGCGTCGTTGGGAATCATCGATTCAATCAATTGTCTACTATCTCACGGAGGAATCGGGCCATGTCGATGCGTCGTATGTTAGGCGCGGTATGCCTATTGGCGGTTTTATCCGTTGGCGTTTCCGCTTGGAGCCAAGGGTTGCCCTGGTTGCCGCTGGCTGCCGGCTCGCAGCAACAAACTTCCACCAATGACGCCCGCGGCGTGCAAAAAGACGATTCTCAATTGACCGTCGTCGAAGCCAACGCGGACGAAGCCCCACCCATGGTCGACACCGCCAGCAAAAAAAAGAAAAGCTCCTTTTGGAACAATAAAATCTTTCATCCCTCGCAATGGTTCTCGAAATCAAAGAAGTAGATTTCGGGTTGTAAAGGCGACGCTATGATTCGTTTCCGTCGATTCCTCATGCTGGCCCTGCTCGCCGGTGCGTTGCTCGCCGCCGCACCCGGCTGCAGTTTGTTCCGGCCAAAGCAACCCGAAAAACCGCGCACCGTGGAAGAGTGGATGGCTCAAAAGCGCGTGCAGCCGTAAGCTGTGTAAAAGGATGTTGACTCACATGAATTCAAAACGCTTTGGCATACTGAAGTTGGCGGGGCTCTGGCTGGCGATGCTCGTCGCCCCCGGATGCATGACCACGCATCCCAAGTCAGAAATCCCCAAACCCAGCCACGTCGCGGCGACCGCCAACGATTTCCCCACCGCCATTGAAGCGGGAATTCCGGCCTCAAACGTCAAAAAGTAAGCCGAAATTCGCACTTTCGCAGTCCATGCACCATCAAAAGCGGCGATTTTCTCCATTCGCCATCTTCCCAGGCCTGCGTATTTTTGCTATCAATACGCATTAGCAAACGGTTGGGCTGTCAGCAGCACACGCATGTTTTGGCCCGGAAAACGGAAGCCGGTTAGCTGCTCCCACCATCGTTGTTCTACCTCACGAGTTTTGGCAGTCGTCGGCCGATTTGCTGATTTGTTGATTTGTTCCATGGGTGCGGCAAGGCCCTGGGCTGCACCGGATAGTTGCCTTCCAGTTTGCCGAGGTTGGCGGTCCGCCGCTTTGCTTGGTTGGCCGATGGCAACAAGCCACGCATTTTTGTTCTCCGTTTGAATTGGCCATGTGTTGTAACCCCATTCACCGCCGTTGGCAGTTTGCTTTGCTGCTGGCAAGTGTGGCGGTGTTGCTGGTTCTCAACGGCGCCATGCTTTGCAACGGTCCGCTTCAAGCGGAAACCATCGCCGCCCCGCCCTCGACCGAGCTTACCCCGCGAGATCTGCACGTCTGGGGCCGCTTTGACCCGGGCACGTGGAAAAAGGTGCGTATCGTCACCGACACGCTCAACGACCGCGGCGAAGTGGTCGATACCACGATCACCGAAACCAAAACCACGCTGGTCCGCGCCGACGCCAAACGGCTTACCCTCCGGATCGAAGGCACGGTCGAAGTCGATGGCCGCCGCTTCGAAAGCCCGCCTCAAACCGTCGAATACGGTTACTATGGCGAATCGCCGAACGATTCCACCGAGCTGAAATCGCTGGGCACCGAGCCCCTCACCGTCGACGGGCGGCAAGTTCCCTGCCGCATCGAACAAGTTTCGGCCAACACCGGGCGTCAAAAGCAAGTCACCGAGTTGTTCCTGTCCGACGACGTAGAGCCGTACGTGCTCAAGCGCGAAACCCGCTTCTTCACCGCCGATGGCAAATCGCTCGACGAGCCGCAAACCACGGTCGAAGTCATCGCGCTGGACATGCCCTACAACGTGCTGCACGAGGTGAAATCGACCGCCTACGAGCGGACCATTCAGCGCAGTGCCCGCGGCACCAACGTCACCCTCGATGTCACCAGCGTCGACGTGCCCGGCGGCATCGTAGCCCGCACTTCCAAGGAGCTGGATGGCCAAGGCCGAGTGATCCGCCGCAGCACGCTGGATTTGGTCGATTACCACGTGGTCGACAACGACGACGATGGAACTGCCGATAACGGCGCCGGCGACAAAAACAGCGCCCAAAATCTCACCCGCCGCCAAGCCAAACGCGCCCGCAAACAGCAGCATTCCTAAGCGGTGCCGTTCCACACTGCTGTATCTCAATCCGTTTAGCCGCGACGCGCCAGCAGAGCGCTGGAAATCATAAAGCCGCGACCGTTGGTCGCGCAGGGCGTTAGATTTGGCGAAACCTATTGTTTAACCGCGACGCGCCAGCGGAGCGAGCCTCAACCGCTAATTGCTAATCGCTAACCGCTAATTGCCATGTTTGATTTCCAACGTTTTCTCGACGCCCAAGAGCACGTGTACCCGCGCGTCGTCGCAGAACTCCGCGCCGGCCAAAAACGCAGCCACTGGATGTGGTTTATTTTTCCGCAAATCGCCGGTCTAGGCCGCAGCGCCACGGCCCAAAAATTTGCCATCGCCTCATTGGCCGAAGCGCAAGCCTACGCCGCCCACCCGGTGCTCGGCCCACGCCTGCGCGAATGCACCGAGCTTGTGCTAAACATCGACAACCGCCCGATCGACGAGATCTTCGCCTACCCCGACCATCTGAAATTCCATTCTTGCATGACGCTCTTCCAAACCGCGACGCAGCATTACCCTGAAACTCACTCCCAAGACGCCGTACCCGACGATAACACGGTATTCGCCGCCGCCCTTACCAAATACTTCTCCGGCCACCCCGACGCCAACACACTGGCCATATTGGGCGTATAAACCCGCCCCACCGCTCCCTTAGCATAAAGCTGCGATCATTGGTCGCGCAGGGCGCTAGATTTGACGAAACCGATTCTTTTACAACTGAAACAGCGCGCGTAGCTTGCCGTCAACTTCGGTACTTGTTTTCGCTGAGATAGCGCCCAGCCGACGAACAATCGCACTGGCATGAATGGTTGCTAGTTTGTGCAATCGAAGGACCGACTTGGTTTTGAGATTGGTTGATGCACCGTCGGGATTCACAGGATCAATCACAAGATCGGTCGGCAACAGAACCGCCGGAATCACTGACGAAATATATGCCACCACCACTTCCGGCACGCTGCCCAAACGGTCAGTCAGCAACAACACAGGCCGCAGCTTCATGCCCGGAGCGTCGCCAAAGGGAAAGCTGGCCAAATAAATATCGTCAGGGTGCATTCACTGGCGCTCCATCGTCCAGCGTGTAAATATCTTGACGAGAGTCGCTCAACTCCTCGGTCCATTGGTTCGCGATTCCCGCCATCCAGGCTTGCTCGCCATCGTCCTGCTCGCCGGCTGGCAACACCAGAATCGTCACCGGCCCCGGCGGAACCGAATCCGGCGCACGCGCGGAAAGCAGATGCTGTTCGTCTACTTGACCGGTAATCGTGATGGGATTCATAGAATTTGCCAGTTTAGCGTTTGAAGTAACCATTAGCCTGCGCCAGAACGAAAGTCACGGCTTATACTAACATAGCCAGTGGCACCGGCGGTTACTCAAGTTAGTTTCAGGCCAAGTCGAGATAGTTCAATCGATACATTAACGATTGAGGGCTTACTTTATACTCTTTGGCCAAATCCTCAATCGCTTCATCATCATTGATGTCAAGTATATGATTGCTGAAATAATCCTCGAGAAACTCTTTCGGCATTAGTAGTTCAGCAGCAAATAGATTCGCCTCCATTTCATCAGTGTTAATGCCTTCACTGGATTCGGCATCTCTGAATCGTAAGACTCGGTCATCGAAATATAGGGATTCACTATGAAGAAAATGGTGCCCAAGCTCATGGGCGATCGTGAAACGTTGCCGATTCTCGAGGTGATGCCTGTTGACACCGATTATCGGAACTGCGCTGCGACGATCCAGAAACCCTGAAATAGATCTATCGTTAGCGTATTCTCTTACAACTTTGATGCCTTCATCTCTTGCGATTCGTTCGACGTCTACAGAAGGCGCAGTAATTCCGTGATTCAATAGAATCTTCGTGGCAAGGTCGCGAATGTGTTTCCGTCGCACTCGCATAATTTATCTGAGGACGTTAACACAGTTATTTTGGATGGCGCTTTCGATCCACTGTCGCGCTTCGGCCCTCAGACTCCTTGGAAAAATCGCTTCGTGTGATGTGGCGATTCCGTTCGGAAGCAATTGCTCAGGTGCTACGTGCAAAGCGGCTGCAATTTGTATGAGTGTGTGTGCCAATACCTTCTGTCTGCCGAGTTCGATATTTGCGATCGAGGCTCTTGTCAACGATATCGCACGCCCCAACTCGTCTTGGCTGAGATTGGGCCCGCCAGGATGAGTTCGGTATTGCCGGATTAACTCGCCGATCTTTTTGTAGATCGGGTCTGCCGCTTCTGACTTCGTGGCTGCCATGTCCTAACTATAAGCCCCAGAAACACCTACGTCAACAAGTATGCGTCGCAAACATGTTTTTTTCAGAAACAAATAATTATATAGATTCTGAAATTTGACAACCGGCGGCAAAATTGTTAATCTGACCATTATCGTTACTGTTCCAACGACCGTTGCTGGTAAGGTTTATCGGAAAAGTAACGGACGCGCTGTTTCCGCAGCGCGTCCGCACTGAGCCGTATGAGGGCCCATTCGAAGAACCTCATTCTCGGCAAAGTGCGGCTCAGTTGTCAAGCGCTGGATTGTTCCAGTGCTAGTCGTTTGTCGCACTGTCCTTTTTATTAAAGGAGACGAGGATGAAAAATGAATTTGAATTGTTTCTGCACCGGGAGGGTGTTCAGCCAGAATGTCTGGTCGCCACACCTGAAGAGACGCTTCGGAAGCTGCTGAAGCAGGATGGTGTTGGCATCGATGTTGCGTCCTTCGCAATCGAAGTTGTCGCACCAGACGGTATCGAGTCACCGGGCGATGACGATTTGGTTAGCCCAGAGTTTGACGCTACGCTGGCTAGCATTGGTGTAAAAAGCGGCTATCACATTTTCTGTCACCGTTGCCGTAGTGTTGCTGTTGTCGTGCATTATCAAGAACGCACGGAAGAACGACACTTTGCGTCGAGGACGCGCATCGGTTATGTGCTTGATTGGGCCTTGAGCAAATTTCCGCTCGCCGAGGGTCAAGATAAGAAGCACATGTTCTTGCAGGTCAATGGTACCAAGGTCGGTGCCCGTCGGACGCAGGATCTTTGCGAGTTCGTCCACGAAGGAAAATGCCATCTGACCTTTGACCTCCTTCCTGATCCTAAGATTCAGGGCTAAAGCGAGGACCTTATGACGCCTGATGAACGCGCAATGCGCGCCGACCTAAAGTCCGCGCGGTTCATGATTGGCTCAAACGAGGGCCGGTGGGGAGTATGCGAACCATCGCTGCTCCCGCCGGACCTGATTTGGCCAGATATAGTGCTTTGGGTTACGGCCAACGGAAATGGATTGGCTCCGAAATATTACTTTAAGTGGAATTGTGAAAAATATCCGATCGACGCATTAACCGGGAATCTTTGGGATCCCGAAACCAAAAACTGGCTGAGCATGGACAAGCGGCCGCAGATCGCCGGGCGCGGGGAAAAAGTCTTTGTAAACCCGACTTCGCTGTACCATCCTTACGATCGCGTAGCAGCGAACTCGCATGGTCAATGGAAGACAGAACTGCAACGACTGGTATGGGATCGAAATCATTCGATAGTCGACCTGCTAGAAGAACTTCATTTACTGTTGAACTAAATGGACCGCAACTTAGAGATTCCAGTTTTTGTATGGTTTCGATTGGTACGCTGCCTTCGTAAGGCCGGACGTGGTATCCATGAAAGTGGCGCGTTCTTGCTAGGCGTGCGGGGTGAATGGGCCGACAAAGTGACATCGTTTGTTCTCTACAACGAGTTAAATTCCCACGCGCTTGATACAGGGATTATTACCTTTGCTAGCGATGGCTTTTCCAACCTCTGGAAGGTATGCCGCGAAAGAAATGCGAGAGTATTAGCAGATGTTCACACGCATCCGGGAATTGCACTGCAAAGCAATAGCGATCGACAAAATCCAATGATCGGTGAGGTGTCGCACATGGCGATCATTCTGCCCAATTATGCAATGAATTGGTGCTTGAGCTTGCGCGGCGTTGGGTTTTTTGAATATCGCGGTAACCTTCAGTGGACGGACTGGACAAAATTAGAACATCGTCGTCAGCGGATCCATTTAAGCCTTTGGTAAAGGTGCGCGCAATGTTAGATCGAGATACATTTTCGCGGCGAGACAAGATTCTTATCGAAAAATTGAACATTTGTCCGGCGGAGGCTACCAGTATTTTATCGAAATCGCAGATCATGTTGTGCTGGGGGAAGGAGGTTGTGGGGTCAGCCGTATGGCAATCCGCCATATTGACGGCGGCGAATACAGCAGTGCGTTGTTTTCCTGGCATGGTGGTCTGCGACGGAGCAAATCCCGGACAAGACATGCCGCTTGCCGTTCCATTTGGTAGCGCGGTGAATTTTGCGGATGCGCTCAAGCGAATCGGTGTTCGCAAACCTCCACGAGCCGAACACACGTCCCGCATTGTATTTGGAAGTCGCCGCGATGTGTGCAATGGTTTGCACGTTACTTTTGATGGTTGGGCTGCAGCAGTTGGTCCTGGTGAAGAGGTCCGGCTGTTGGAGCGCGAACATAATCCGCTTGCAGGCGTTGCCGCAGGTGCTCTCGCAGTTTCTGAACTTTTTCTACGGATTGCGCGTGTCAACATTGAGGCGACCAAGCGGACAATTGGAATGTCGCTTTGGCGTCCTGAACTGTCGTGGGATGCGCTGGATGCGGTGGGTATGCCGCTAGAGGTTGTTCCGAATGAGGCGTGGTTGCTGGGATTAGGTCATCTCGGTCAAGCCTATCTCTGGTGTATTGGATTGTTGCCTTACAGTGACCCCAGTGATATGAATCTGCTGCTCAACGACTATGACACGCTTGTTACTGGTAACTGGGATTCAGGATCGATTTCCAGGAAGCGTGACCGCGGGAAGCTAAAATCGCGCGTGGCACTTCGTTGGTTGCGCGCACGTGGGTTTAGTCCTAAGCTTCTGGAAAGACCATTTCAAAAGGGGTGCCAGGTTGTTGGCAGCGATCCAGGCCTTGGGCTTTGTGGATTTGATGGTAAGGGACCGAGAGAAGCATTGGATCAAGTTGGCTTTCAATTTGTGACTGAAGCCGGACTCGGAGGAAGGTCTGACAATTTTGATGCAATCAGTATCCACAGTTTCCCAAATGGTCAGAAAGCAGCAACGAAATTTTGGCCCTCATCAGCAAGTCCGTCGATGGATGAATCAGCAATTTTAGAAAATGTTTTTTATCGGAGTGTTGCCGCACACGACGGTTGCGGCCACATGCAATTAGCTAGTGTTAGTGCAGCGGTTCCGTTTGTTGGTGCAGTCGCCGCCACAATTGTGCTTGCTGAGCCGCTTCGGATTTTGCATGGCGGAAAGCGCTACGACTCAGTCGACGTTCGCTTGGAATCCCCAACCGAGATCAGCGCGGTTCCTAGCACTGATGAAAGCCTGATCAACATCTCATATCAGTCAGTGCAATCTTTTTGGCCTCGACAAAAAGTTGATTCAAGTGCTTTCATTAAGAATTAACTAGATCTACACAAATTGGGCCACCCGTTGATTACAATGCGCGCCGCAGCGCTGGGGCTGTGCAGGCGGCAATCGTCGGAGGTTGGGCGGTTGCTGCGGCTGGGTCTTTGGCAACCTGATTCCGTTTTATGGGTGAACTCCCAGCTTGAATGCTGCGCTGTTTGCCGATTTGCGGCCGAACCCGCTCCGCTAGCGCGTCGCGGTTAAACGTTACGCAGCTATGTCGGTACGCTGTGACGCGTTGAAAGCGGATTCGCTCAACAAGCGCGCCGAATCGGCGTTGAATTTTGCACTGAGCGATGCGTACGACGCAACGTCTTAGCACTTGGTCACTTAATTGGCCAAGAGCGGGGATACATCACGCCTCGAAAAACTTAAGGCGTCGAGTTTTGTGCGCTCGGTTACTCAAACGGCCCGCAATTTCCCGAGGAATGGGAAGTTGCGTGCGGGCAAAACTCCCGGTGTTTTGCACGCAAAATCGAGTTCCCGTGTTTTGCGCACAAAACTCGGCCCGCAATTCGCAAAAAGCCCGAGAGAAATGCTGCTTGGATCCGATCTTTTGCACCAATCGGTCAAAACTAAGGTGCAAAAGTTCGGTCAGAGATTGGTACTCAGTTCTGAACCATTCACCCTCACCCCGGCCCGTATTTCAATGCAACTACCGCCCTGCGTGCGGTCGACTTGGGTCGACCGTACTCGGTTGCTAGGGAGAGGGAGAAAATTCGAGCGGTCCGTTCCGGGTTTTGGTTTTGTGCCACCGGGGGAGTACAATCAGGCCAAAGCACGGCGGTGAGCCGGACGTTTTTTACGCCGGGCGTAAAGCGATTTGCTCTGCCCGTTGGACGCCTGACCGCGCGAAGCGTGACCCTGCGATGATTGTCCTTGGGAAACGTGGCCGTGGTTGTTGTGTGTCCGCGCTCGGGCGTGGCCTCGGCGAGTTTGCGATCCGCCTCGTTCCCAGCGAGGGCGTGGCGGTCTGCCTTGCGGTTCGGAACCGGCGGCACGGTGATCAATCGCTGCTGCCTGCATGGCCGCGGAGGTGGGCGCGACCGGAATGGTTTTTCGCACAACTTTTTCAATATCTCGCAGGGCGCGGCGTTGGCCGTGTTCGCAAAAAGTGATGGCGATGCCGCTGGCGCCGGCCCGGCCGGTGCGGCCAATGCGGTGTACGTACGATTCCGGATCGGTCGGCAGATCGTAGTTGATGACGTGGCTGATGCCATCGACATCGAGCCCACGGGCGGCCACGTCGGTCGCGACCAGCACGTGTAGCCTGCCGGTGCGGAAACCCAACAGTGCCCGTTCCCGGGCCGATTGCGATTTGTTGCCGTGAATGGCATCGGCTTTGATGCCCTGCTGACCAAGTTTGCGGGCCACTTTATCGGCTCCATGCTTGGTGCGTGTGAAGACCAATGCTCGATCGCAGCCGTTTTCGCGAACCACGTGCTGCAAGAGCGCCTGCTTGTGGCGATGCTCCACGAAGTGCACTTGCTGTTCGATCCGTTGAACGGTGGTCGCCGGCGGCGTCACGCTAACCCGCACCGGATTATGCAGCAGGCTGTGAGCCAGAGCCGCGATGTTTTCCGGCATGGTGGCGGAAAAGAACAACGATTGCCGTTGGCGAGGCAAATGCGAAATGATTTTTTTCAAATCGGGGAGGAAGCCCATGTCTAGCATGCGGTCGGCTTCGTCAAGCACAAAAATTTCGAGTTCGTTCAGGCGGACGTGGCCCTGGGACATTAAATCGAGCAGTCGGCCCGGCGTGGCGACCAAAATATGAATACCTTTAGTGAGCGCTCGAACTTGAGGTCCTTGGCCGACGCCGCCGAAGATTACCGTGTGGCGAAAATGCAGGTTGCGGCCATAAGTGGCGAAACTTTGTCCGATTTGCGAAGCGAGTTCGCGGGTGGGAGCAATTACGACAACGCGCGGAGCCCGAGGGACGGCGGCGCGGCGGTGCTGGTCGATGCGTTGCAAAATGGGCAACGCGAAGGCCGCGGTTTTGCCGGTGCCAGTTTGGGCGCAACCGAGGACATCGCTGCCAGCCAGCACGTGCGTGATGGTTTGCGATTGGATGGGGGTGGGAGTGGTGTAACCTTCGGAAACCAGCGCACGCAAGATGGGCTCAACGAGCCCCAATTCAACAAAACTCATGCAAACTCCTAGAGGCGGAATCAAGATCCTGCACGGCGAACCCAGAAACGGGCGGCTGCCGAAACGAGGCACAAGACGACAGGCCTTGGCCGCAGGTGATGAAACGAGCCCTGTAAAACTTCCCAGGGCCTAATGCGATAAACGCCTGTAGGCGTTATTCAAAGAACCATTGAACCTGGAATGATCCTATGGATTTACCGAGAGGATCGATCAGTGAAGTATAGCACACGGACCTGTGAAACGCTAGTTCATGGTGGGGTGGGTCGAAACCAAGCCCGCTTCAATAGCGTGTTGCGGATAAACGTTTTTATGCCGTACGTTCGAGATTTTGGCTTTGGTTCAGCTTGTTGTACAGCGTTTTCAAACTGATCCCAAGTTCTTCGGCGGTTTTGGGTTTGTTGCCGCCGTTGCGTTCCAGTGCTTGGTAAATGGCCTGCATTTCCAAGTCGCGCAGCGAGATGGGAGCGGCGGCCGGAGTGAGTGGTGGAGTGGTGGAAGGGTGAGTGGTGAGTGGAGTGGTCGCACCGCTTACTGAAGTGCGCGGCTCTACATGGGGCAAAGGAAGCGAATCATGGCTGGAATTTTGGGCGTGAGCACCGTCGATCCGCAGGCGGCGGAGGCCGAAATGTTCGGGCAGATGTTCGCCGGTGATCGGCAGCTCGTCGCACAAAATCGAAGCGTGCTCCACCACGTTGGCCAGCTCGCGCACGTTGCCGGGCCAATCGTGGTGTTGCAGCTTCTCAATGGCCTCGGGCGTGAAGGCCACGTCGCTGGAGCGCAGGTGCGGGCGGAGTCGCTTCAGTAAATGTTGCGCCAGCAGCGGCACGTCGTCGATGCGCTCCCGCAGCGGGGCCAAATGAATTTCGAAAGTGTTGACGCGGAACATGAGGTCCTGGCGGAAATCGCCTGCCGAAACCATTTCGTCCAGTTGACGATGGGTGGCGCACACCACACGCACGTCGACCGTGAGCGATTGATTTTCGCCGACCCGCCGGATTTCGCCGCTTTCCAGGACACGCAGCAGCTTGGCTTGCATCGGTTTGGGAAGCTCGCCAATTTCGTCCAGAAACAGCGTGCCGCCATCGGCAACTTCGAACAGGCCCACCCGGTGCTCGTCGGCCCCGGTAAAGCTCCCTTTGCGATGGCCGAACAGTTCGCTTTCGATCAGGCTTTCCGGCAACGCCCCGCAGTTGATGGCCACAAAGGGCATTTCGGCCCGAGCACTTTGATCGTGTACGGCGCGGGCGACCAGTTCCTTGCCGGTGCCGGTTTCGCCGGTGATGAGGACCGTGGAATCGGTCGGCGCGACTTTGGCAATCAGTTTTTTCACGCGCTCGATTTCCGGCGAGTTGCCGATCAGTTGCGAAGTGCCTTCGACCGTTTCCAGCCGCCGCTTGAGGGCACGGAATTTGTGCGTGAGCTCGCGTTTTTGGATGACGCGGTTGAGCAGCGCTTCGATTTCCACCAGCTTGCATGGCTTGGTGAGGTAATCGAACGCCCCGTGACGCAAGGCAGCCACGGCGGTTTCCAGCGACGATTTGCCGGTGAGCACGACTGCTTCGGTATCGGGCGAAAGCTCTTTGCACTTGCCGATGACTTGGACGCCGCTGAGGCCGGGCATATCGAGATCGACGATGATGCAATCGTAGGTGTTGCGTTCCAGCGCGGCGACGGCGGTCAGGCCGTCGGGGCAGACCGTGACCTCGTGCCCCATGCGGTCGAGCTCAATCCGCATCAGTTCCTGGAGCGTACGTTCATCGTCGGCGAACAGCAATTTCAATCGTTTACGCGGTTTGGTAGCGATGATGCGGCTCCTTGTGCTTGGTGATCTGATGTCAGATGTCTTGTGGCGGGTAGTTCGCTTAGGCGGCCAGGGGTTGTTTGGCTGGGCTTGGATCGCTGTGCGCTTGATTTTCAAGGGGCGATTTTTTTGCTTCGGCCAGAGGCAACGTGACGTGGAATTGCGAACCGCGGCCCGGACCGGCGCTGGCGGCCTCGATTTGCCCGCCATGCTCGCTGACAATCCGGTACACGATCGACAGGCCCAGGCCGGTGCCTTGGCCGCCGCGCTTGCGGGTGAAGAAGGGCTCGAACAGGTGCTTGAGCACTTCGTCGGTCATGCCGCAGCCGTTGTCGGCGAAAATCATTTCCGCAAAATCGGGTTTGCGCGAAAGTTGAATGGTCAGCGTGCCGCCCGCTTCCACGCTATCCAGCGCATTGGTGACAAGGTTCAGCACCACTTGCTTGATTTCCTGAGCGTTGACCGGGGCGATGACGGGCTCGCCGGCGGGAAAGTCGATGTTGCGGTTTTGGTATTTGCCTAGGTGGCGCACCATATCGATGACGCCTTGGATCAAATCGCGCAAATCGGCGCTTTGTCGCTTGGCCGGACCCAGGCGGGAAAAGTCGAGCAGTTTTTCCGTGATTTCCTTGCAGCGGAAGGCCTCGGTCTGAATCATCTTGAGGTAACGCTGCACGACTTCAACTTGATCGCTACTGGTGGGGCACATTTCCAACAGGCGCCCTTCCAGCGACTCGGCACACAACGCGATGGAAGCCAGCGGATTGTTGATTTCGTGCGCCACGCCCGCCGCCAGGAAGCCGACGCTGGCCAGTTGCTCGCTGCGGACCACTTGCTGCGTGCGTAGTTGAACCTGACGATCCAGATCGTCGCGGATGGTGCGGAAGCGGGTGGTCATGTCGTTCATGGCGGCGCTTAGCTCCGCCATTTCGTCGTGCGATTCCAGCCGGATCCGATAATTGAAATCGCCGGCGGCGACAATGCGAGAACCTTTCACCAGCAACCGTAGCGGGCGGAAAATCCAGCGGTAGCACAGAAAAATGAACAGGCTCAGCAAGATCGTTGCCGCCACCGCGCAGATCCATGTGAGGATGATCCAGGCGCGATACCGCGTGCGGACTTCATCCTTCAGGGCTTGCATTCGTTCCTGCAGGAAACTGGGAAGCTTGGCGACCAGCCACTGCAATTGCTCCAGGTCGGACTTGACATAAGGAGTTTGGCACGCGTCGCCATCGTGATACCAGTGATCGGCGGCCGTGTCTTTTTCGATGTCGGCCAGAAGGCGCTTGACCTGGGCCAGCGCTTCGAATTCCTGACTGCGATTACCGATGCGAAATTCCGAGTGGGCGCTGTCTTTCAGCGCGCTGTCGTTCAGCGCGCTGTCGTAATCTTGCACCGTCGCCTGCGCTTGGGAAAATTCCTGCCGAAAGCTGTCGCTCAGTTTTGACTCTGATACAGGAGTCGGCAACTCTAAGTGGGGATACAGCCCCATCACCTCCAAATCCGCCAGCCAGACGCGCAAATTGCTCACCTGCTCCGACAATGCGGTCGCCAACGGCAACTCGCGAGCGCGGCTGCTAATGCTGCGCGCCAATTCGCGGTAGGCGTACGTCCCCTGGAAGCTGCTGGTCGACATCGTAACCATGATGATCAACAGCAGCGTCAGGCCTAACAACAACTTGTTCCGGATGGGCCACCGGGACAACACAAGCGACCTCCTTGTCGCAGATTGCCAATAGTGCTAGCAGCACGACGTCGTGGGCAGCCATGCCGGCCGTCATGCGCGGGGCGGGAAGTGTAGCAAATGAACTGCGGCGGCAGAAGGCAATCTTTCACGTTCGAAAGGGCGGAAATTTTAGTTTGACCCGTTTCCTAGTTTTCCTGTTGTAGCGGGGTCGATATTAACGGTGTGTAAATGCGTTTGGTGCTGCACTACCGAGGTTAGGTGCGACGCTATTGACGCTAGCAGGCATCGCTGGTACTCTCCGCCCGCTTTTTTTGCTGCCCAGAGAATGCCCGCCTTTTTACTGCCGAGAGAAAATTCTATGAGCATCGCTGTGGAGGCGCCCGTTCAGACGTGGTTTGCCCGATCACGGGGCTGGATTGGCATTGTCATTTTGGTCCCCTTCAGCGTGCTGATGTTACTGTCGATTCCCTTGTCCCTGGAAGGCAGTTGGGTCGATTTTGTGTTCGACCAGGCAGCGTGGCTCTTGTTTTTTGCCGGCGCTGCATTTCGCTGGTGGTCCACATTGTACATCGGTGGCCGAAAAACCGCGGAGCTGATTCAGGAAGGGCCCTATTCGCTGTGCCGCAATCCGCTGTACCTGGGCACGTTTTTAATGGTGCTTTCTGCCGCCGTATTTTTGGAAAGCTTGACGTTTGCCATCGGGTTGGTGCTCGCCAGTTGGGTATATTTGTCGACCACCGTGCCGGTGGAAGAACGCCGGCTGCGCAACCGGTTTGGCAAAGCATTCGACGAATACTGCCAACGGGTCCCGCGATTTTTTCCGCGGCCCGGCAGTTTCCGCAGCGCGGACACCGTGCAGGTGCGCGTGGGCGGGCTGTTGTCGGAAGGCATTCGAGCCGCACGCTGGATTTGGCTGCCGATTGTGTGCCTTCTGATTGTGCAATTGCGATCGCAGCCGAATTGGCCGCACTTATTTCATTTGCCGTAAGCAGCGGCGGAGCCACGATTTTCCCGCTTCCCCACGCCGCTTGTCTTTCTCTCCCCTACGGTGCGCCCAGCGATTCTAGCGTCGATATACTCTGCGCATGAACTGCACGCCGACGATGGCCAGAATGACGTTGCCGGCCCAGACGCCGCACACGGGAAAAAAACCGGCCTTGGCCTTCGACACGCCCAAAATCAGCAAGGGGTAATAACAGATTAAGATTGGCATGAAACACATAAAAAAGCTGCTCAGGAAGTCGGAGTTTCGCATGCAAATGGCCAGTGGCGCGCCCAACAGCACAAAACACAGGCAACTGAAGCCGTTCGCCCAGCGGCGCGAGGGCTCCATCTGCAACCGATACAGCCGCTGCTGCGCTTCAGTCAATTCCGATTGAGCGGCGGACCACGATGGACCTTCCAACTGCGAAAAATCCCCGCAGATCATTTGATAGGCTGCTTTGGCGGTAAATTGCTGCTGCAATTTCTGAATATGATTTTCCTGATCGATGCGTTCGCTCGGAATGACGTGCATCGCCAAGTACGAGGGACTGCCGCCCCCGCCGCTTTTGTGGCTGGCCTCGTTGAGCGGAATCGCCCGATCTAAATGCGGCATCTCGGAATTAAGTTCGCCGTATTGGATCGAACAGTTGTCGCACGAAATGTTCAGTGTTTGCGCGGCCAAATCGGTATGCAGCGTGGCTTCCTCGCAGATGATCGTGGTCGAGGGTTGATCCCCCTCGCCTTCCAAGGTGATGGTCGGGCTAATCAGACGCTTGCCATCCACATCGGCCACATTGATGGAAAACTTCTTCGCGCTATAGGCATGCTGTTGACGCAGCCGCCCGTAGGCGATTTCTTCCACGGCTTCCACCACCACCCGCGTGGCGCCGTCGTAGCCCCAAGAAACAGCCACATCGTTCAGCCACACTGCCCACAGGCTAACCAAAAATGCCAGCACGAAGGCCGGCCACAACAGAATCATCGGCGTAATGCCGCTGGCTTTGACGGCAATGATTTCGTTCGCCGCGGCTAATCGCCCGAACACGCTGCAAGCGGCGAACAAAATCGTGGCCGGAACCGAGAACCGCATGGCATCGGGCAACACATACGGTATCAGCTGCAACACCTGCTTCAGTCCCAAGCCTTCGTAGTACGCCAGCCGAACCACGCCAAACAACAAAAAAAACAACGTCATTCCAGCGAGAGCCACCAGAAAGACTTTGAGCAATTCAGCCAGAACATAGCGGGTAAAAATTGGCATAGTGGGAAAATTACTGTACTCGTTTCCCGCCGTTCCGGAAACGACAATTTCTCGACTCGCCACAGAACCTGTTAAAAATTCCCGGCCAGAAATTAAGATCTCGGTTCGAAGTGCTTACCCGACCGATCATCTGCCGCAGAACAACCCGAAAAAATCAACCATTTTCAGCGCGAGGCTGCGGCTGGTAATTTCCGGTTTGCACCCGCGCTTGTTGCTGGCGCAACTCATTCATCAGGAAACGCAGGGCAGTAGCGTACTCGCGGACGGCTCGTGGAAAATCCCGAGCATCTAACGCTTGTTTGCCCTCAAGACTACGAGCATTAAATGGCTCCCAATCGACCGACCACTGTTCTTCGGTGGCAGCTTCCCGCAATTGCTCAATCATCGATATCAGTTCCCGTACCAGTTCTTCATTGGGTTGGCATTCGATGGTGGCGTGTGGCCCGTTGCCTAACCGCACACCGGCAGGCAGATAGCGCATCGCTTGCTGTGTCGGTGTTAGACGCTGTAGGAAGCTAATCATGCCCAAGGCGATTGCGACCAAAATCGCGCACAGCGCGGGAATGGTCCATTGGGCGATGCCCAAAACAAGCGCGACCGTCAGACACACAGCTGCGGCAATCCACAGTGATTTGCCGCCAAGGGGAGGCGGGGGCGCAGCAGGGGGTTGCGCGGTAAGGGCCAGCGGTTCGGCCTGCCATCCGCCAGCCGACGTCAGCGCGGCATTGATTACTCGAACGACAATCACCGTGACATTGTCGGGTCCGCCGCGCAAATTGGCCAAGTCGACAAGCACCTGCGCGGCTTCTGCTGGAGGCAACGATTGCAGCAGTGCACCGATTTCAGCGTCTTGCACTTGGCCGCTCAGGCCATCGCTACACAGTAAAAACATGTCGCTCGGTTCCAGCGGATAAGGGCCTTCCAAATCGACTCGTACCTCGGCATGCGGACCTAACGAACGAGTGATAATGTTTTTAGGCACGAACCCGGGCAGCGCACTTTTGGGTACTTGTCCGGCGGCCGACATCTCCCACACCAAGCTGTGATCGAACGTCAGCTGTTCCAGACGTTGCCCGCGCAGCCGATACACGCGGCTGTCGCCAACATGGGCCACCAAGGCGCCTTGCGGCAACAGCAGCAGCGCGCTGGCAGTCGTGCCCATGCCTTGAAAATCCGGATTGGCTTGCCCGCGGCTATAAATTTGCCCGTTCACTTCCTCCACGCTCTTTCGAATGGCGTCGGCGGCGGGCAACGCGCAATATTTGAGATAATTGTGCGGAATGCCTTCCGCCGCCATCTCGCTGGCCAGTTCCCCTGCTGCATGGGCCCCCATGCCGTCGCAAACCACAAACATGTGACCGCGACGAAACCAACTTTCCGGATCGGGAGCGAGAACTTCCGCGTGGGCGTCTTGATTGTTCGCGCGACGCATGCCGACATCGGTGAGTGCGACGTATTCCAGGCAATCGTTCCAAGTCACTGCCGATGCCATGCACGAGCCTTGTCGATAGTTTTTCAGAACGCGAGAATCTGTCTACGCACTACAAGAAAAGTTATTCCGAATGCCCATACTTCAAAGTTCGAGCATCGGCCACGGCGGTGTTCCAAACGGAAAGGCAACGTTACCGTGCGATATGACAGCGTAACTTCCCGTTTGCGCTGTGCGTCGCAAAATACCCATTCTAACTGGAAATTTTGGGCGGGTGTAGTCTTGGATCGTCGGGGTGGTGGGCCAATTTGAACATAGCCCGACTGTGTCAGTCGGGAAAAGCGGCTGTCGGAATTTCAAATTGTCCCACCACCATCGTCGGCTGCAGCTTTGGCCTGTAAGGCAGGAATCGGGCTAGCAACAGTCGGGGCGCGCCGGCTATACTCCCGCGCTTTTCTCTGTGGCCGTTCGCGCCTCCCTATTTTGACCGACCGATGTCGATTGCTACCCATACAAATTGCCTCCGCCGCTTAGGTTTTGCACTGGCCCTGTTGGCGCTGGCGGAAAGCCTGTCCGGGTGCGTGGAGCGGCGGATGACCGTACGGAGCAATCCGCCCGGTGCGGAGGTTTATGTCGACGATTATCAAATCGGCTCCGCGCCCGCCTCCGCCAATTACACTTATTATGGCACCCGAAAAATTCGCTTAGTGAAGGACGGCTACGAAACCTTGACGGTTTATCAGCCGATGCCTGCTCCCTGGTACGATTGGCCGGGCATTGATTTTTTCAGCGAGAACTTTTGGCCGGGAAAAATTCGTGACGAACGTGCTTTCGATTACCAAATGAGCCCGTTAATAATGGTGCCCACCGAAGAGCTGAAAAGTCGGGCCGATCAGTTGCGCACCGCCAGTATCATGCAGACGGCGGCCGAAACGCCCGTGGTTACAGCGCCCCCGGCGACAGTCGCTCCCGCGATAGGGCCGCCAGCAATGGCGGCTCCGGCAATCGAGACGCCGCAAATCACTTCTCAGGCTGCGGGGGGTGCGCCGGCGTTGAATGCCAATCCGCAGGCGTTGCCGCCGATCAACGGGGCGCCAACGTTAATCCCGCCGGGCAATTATCCGCCGCCGGGCGGGTACCCTGCGCCCAATGCGTATCCTGCACCCAGTGCGCTGCCGCCCCCTCCCGCTGCCCCACCCACCAGTGGACCGCTGTTCAATCAGCCGGTCGTTCCGCCCGGTTGGCGGCCGATTGGCGAGGCAACAACGCCCCTGCAACGGTAAAATCCCTCACTGGCACGGACGACGGCCATTGCGATTACTTTAATCCTGGCCCAGGGCTGATGGCGTCGGTCACGATCACACCGGGATGACGCGCCACTTTGTCCGTGATGATGTTCACGTTGCAAATGATCGGTTCCAGTTCGCGGGTCAAACGATTGACGTTCGTCGCCGCCTGGCTGAGATTATTGTACAGCTCCGGATTGTTCACCAGTTGTCCCAGCGAGCCTTCTTTGCTGTTCAGCGCCCGGCTGAACTTGTTCATTTGTCCCAGCAAATCGTCCAAGCGTTCCACGCTTTGGGCAATGTTGCTGATCATCCCCTCGCCTTGTTCGTCCATGGCCTTGGTCACGGTTTGAATGTTTTGCAGGTTGTCGTTCGCCAAGGCGATGGTTTTTTGCATGCCATTGATGGTGTCGCGCGTTTCGCCCAGGAGTTTGGGCATTTCGGCAATGGATTGCTTGAGGTCGTGCTTCAGTTTCTCGTCACCGGCCACATCGTCAATGTCCTTGAGCGATTTTTGGAACATTTGCATGGTATCGTCGGTGTCTTTGATGATTTTGGAGAACTGCTCTCGATTCGTACCCAACACGTCGTTCAGATTCTTTGCCAGCTTGCCGACTTCGGTGCCGGCATCGGTAAGCGATTCCGCGGCGCGGTTCAAATTGCCTTCGATATTGGCGAAGGCTTGCAGCGGATCGGTCGATACGGCGCCGGCGAGCAGATCGCCGGGTTGAATCCGTGTCCGCTGGACCACTCTTTGGGGACCGGGCACAAATTCCAGTCTGGCATCACCGAGCAGGCTTTGTTTAATTTCCACGGCTTCGTCCCGATATAAATCGATGCCGCCATCAATGCTGGCCGTGATCAAAACGTCATTGTCGGGCGCGAACTGCACTTTGGTCACCTTGCCGATGCGAATGCCGCTTTTTTGCACGGGCGTGTCTTGCGAGACACCGGGCGCGGAATGGAATTTGATGTACACCACGTACGTTCCGCGCAGCAATGCCGGCGCTTCGCCAAACAGCAGCATCAGAATGCCGGTGATAATCAGTGCCGCCAGCACCGTGACACCAACGCGGAATTGTACGACACGTTCGTCCATGGACGGGGGTTTCAGTGGTCAGTGGGATAATTAGTGTGAGTTTTTTTGCATTTCGCGCAGGCGCGAGCCGGCCTCGCCGCGCACAAATTGCGAAACACGCTTGTCACTGCTGCGTTCCAGCGCATCGGGCGGACCGTCGAAAATCAATTGGGGTTCCTCCGGTTTGAGATTCGCCAAAGGAAACATCATCACCACGCGGTCGGCCACTTTGCGCACCGTGTTCATGTCGTGCGTCACCACGATGCTGGTCACGGAGTGCAACTTGCGGGTGTTGAGGATCAGTTCGTTGATGACGTCGCTCATGATGGGATCCAGTCCCGTGGTCGGCTCGTCGTACAGCATGATTTCCGGATTAAGGGCCAACGCGCGGGCCAGGCCGACGCGCTTTCGCATGCCGCCGGACAGTTCGGCCGGATGTTTGTCAAGCGCTTCAGCGGGCAGGCCCACTTCGGCCACTTTTTCCATGACAATGTGCTGAATTTGTTCCGAGGTTTTGTCGGTGTGCTCCTTCAGCGGAAAGGCGACGTTTTGCGTGACCGTCAGGCTGTCGAACAGCGCGGCTCCCTGAAACAAAAATCCGTACCGGGTGCGCTGGCGAGCGATTTCCTGATCGTTCAGCTGAGCCAAATTCCGGTCTTCCAGCAGGACGGAACCCTTGCTGGGCTGCCCCAGGCCGATCAGCATTTTCAACAGCACCGTTTTGCCGCAGCCGCTTTCGCCAATGACCACCAGCGTTTGTCCGCGCGGCACGGCAATGTTCAGATTGCGCAGCACGGCTTGTCTCCCAAAACGGACGTGGAGATTTTTCGTTTCGATCAGTGGTTTGGAAGTATCGCCGGTCATGCGATCAAAACAGCTTGGCTTGGCTGGGCCAAATTGCCTGAGAAAGTGCGTTCAGTCCAATGTTCAGGAACAAATCGAGAATCAAAATAATCACGAACGAGTACACAAAGGCATTCGTAGCGGCACGGCCCACCCCTTCGGCGCCGGGGTCGCAATGGAAACCGCGGTGGCAGCTGATTTGTGCAATCGCCGCGCCGAAAAACAGGCTCTTAAAAATACCAACGTATAAATCCCAGTTGCCGACATAGCGCTGCGAATTCTCCCAGTAGAAATGGGAATCAATTTGCAAAATACTGATGCTGTAAAAAGCACCCCCCACGACGCCCATGAAATCGGCCATGACGGTTAGCGCCGGAATCAACAGCAAGCAGCCCAAAAACCGTGGGACGACTAAATAGTAAATCGGGTTGGCGCCCATGCAGGTCAGCGCGTCGATTTGCTCGGTCACGCGCATGGTGCCCAACTCAGCGGCAATGGCGCTGCCCACGCGGCCGGCCAGCATCGTGGCCGCCAACACGGGGCCCAACTCGCGGACCAGCGATTCGTTAATGACTGCCCCCAACCGGCTCTCTAAGTGCATTTGCCGAAATTGATCGTAACTTTGCACCGACAGCACCATCCCAATGAACGTGCCCGTGATAGCCACCACGGGCAGGCTCAGCACGCCAATCTGGTAGAAGTTGGGCAATAGCGTGTCTTTGCGCGGCATCCGCGTGAACATCCAGCGAAATGTACGCCAGGTAAAAAGCGCGACGTCTCCGATCGTCGTAATCCAGCGGATGATGACCTCGCCCAAATCGGCAATCCAATCCATCGCTCCGTCCAGATGGCCGTGGGAGCGCGATGGCGGAGATAGTGAGGAACTGGCTTCGGTGGACATCTGCGTTGAGGGGTGTGGAAATGGTGTCTGCCGTGTCTACTCGACCGTTCATTCGGAGCGCAGGACGGCACTTCGCGCGCAAAACACCGCCGTCCTATCATTCGACCGTCTAACCTTGCCGCTTGAGAGAAGTGTGTCGGATGCGGGAATGTTTCCGGTTATTGAAAATCGGCAAAGCCGCTAGCGATGCTGGCAAACGCAAAGTGCCAGCAAAAAAGCCCGGGGCTGGCAACCCCGGGCTGATGTGATTTCCAAAACCTTAATCCGACAACTTTACGGACCTTCCCCGGCTGGCTCGGGCTGATCGTCGTCGCCGGTATTCGACTCCGCGGGTGTGGAAGCTGCGGCGCCGACCAATTCCGCCGGTTCGCCGATGCTGCCGATGAATGTCAGATGCTTGACCTTGCCCTCGTCGTCTTTCTTTACGTCGACCACGATGGTGTCTTTGCCTTGGAATTCGCCCTTAAGCAGCTCCTCGGAGAGCGGGTCTTCGATGCGCTGCTCGATTTCGCGGCGCAGCGGTCGAGCGCCAAAATCGAGATTCGATCCCTTGCGTATCACATATTCCTTGGCGGCATCGGTCAGAACCAATTTCAGGCCCCGTTCCGAAAGCCGCGAACGGACTTTCGACAGCTCGATGTCGATCACCTGCTTCAAATCGTCCTTCGTGAGATGACGGAACACGATCAAATCGTCCAGTCGGTTCAGGAATTCGGGCCGGAACACTTTTTCAATGCGCTCCGTGACGCGCTCCTTCATGCTTTCGTAGGAGCTGTCGCTGTCGGCTTTGCGGAAGCCAAAATCGGATTCATTCTTAATGGCTTCGGCGCCGGCGTTGGTGGTCATAATCAAAATGGTGTTACGGAAGTCGACGTGCCGACCAAAGCTGTCGGTCAAACGCCCTTCTTCCATGACCTGCAACAGCATGTTGAAAACGTCGGGATGCGCCTTTTCGATTTCATCGAGCAGCACGACCGCATACGGTCGGCGGCGAATTTTTTCCGTCAGTTGGCCCCCTTCCTCGTAGCCGACGTAGCCGGGTGGCGCGCCGATCAGGCGGCTGACGTTATGCTTTTCCATGTATTCGCTCATGTCGATTTGCACCAGCGCTTCTTCATCGCCAAACATGAACGCGGCCAGCGCTTTGGCCAGCAGCGTTTTGCCCACGCCCGTTGGACCGGCAAAAATAAAGCACCCGGTGGGCCGCTTGGGATCCTTTAGTCCGCTGCGGCTGCGACGCACGGCCTTAGAAATGCTTTTGATGGCTTCGTCCTGGCTGACCACACGGTTGTGCAGGTCTTCTTCCATTTTCATCAAGCGCATGCTGTCTTCGGTGGTCATGCGCGTCAGCGGGATGCCGGTCATTTTGGACACGACTTCGGCAATCACCTCTTCGTCGACCACGCCGTCGGCCTCGCGCGATTTGTCGCGCCAGTCGCGGGTGATTTGCTGCTTTTTCTTTTTCAGCTTGTCGGCCGAATCGCGCAGCGAAGCCGCCTTTTCAAAATCTTGATTCGCCACAGCCTCCTCTTTTTCCTTATTCAGCCGTTCGACTTCCTCGTCGATTTCCTTCAGATCGGGCGGCTTAGTCATGGCTTTCAGCCGCACCCGGGCGCCGGCTTCGTCGATGACATCGATGGCCTTATCGGGCAGGCAACGGCCTGTGACATAGCGGCTGGACAGTTCCACGGCAGCCTCAATGGCGTCGTCGGTAATTTGGACGCGATGGTGCGATTCGTACCGGTCGCGCAAGCCTTTGAGGATTTCGATCGTTTCGGATTTATTCGACGGCTCGACGATAATCTCCTGGAAGCGGCGCGCCAGCGCGCTATCTTTCTCAATGTACTTGCGATATTCATCCAGCGTGGTCGCGCCAATGCACTGGATTTCGCCGCGAGCCAGCGCCGGCTTCAGCACATTGCTGGCGTCGATTGCCCCTTCGGCGCCCCCGGCGCCGACCAGGGTATGTAACTCGTCGATGAACAAAATGGTGTTTTTAGCGCGGCGGACTTCGTTCATCACCGCTTTAATGCGCTCTTCGAATTGGCCGCGATACTTGGTGCCGGCAACCATCATCGCCAGGTCGAGCACCACAATCCGTTTATCGCTCATGATTTCCGGCACGTTGCCGTCGACCACGCGCTGCGCCAGCCCTTCCACGATGGCCGTTTTGCCCACGCCGGCTTCGCCCAACAGCACCGGGTTGTTTTTAGTGCGGCGGCAAAGAATTTGGATGGCCCGTTCGATTTCGCGCTCCCGGCCAATGACCGGATCGAGCTTCGATTGCCGGGCCAGTTCGGTCAGGTCGCGCCCGAAGCTGTCCAGCGCCGGCGTTTTGGATTTCCCGCTTTTTCCCGTCGGTTCCGAGCCGCCGCCGCCGCCACCGCCGCGTTCCATCCCGCCCCGTTCGCCTCCTTCGCTTTCCATGCCGTGGCCCAGCAGGCTGAGTACTTCTTCGCGCACGTCTTCCAATTTCAGACCCAGGTTCATCAGCACCTGCGCCGCCACGCCTTCCTGTTCCCGCAATAGGCCCAGCAAAATATGCTCCGTGCCCACGTAGTTGTGATTCAGGTTGCGCGCTTCCTCCATCGCATACTCAATGACTTTTTTCGCCCGCGGAGTTTGCGGCAATTTGCCCATGGTGACCATGTCGGGTCCGCTTTGGACTAGTTTTTCCACTTCCAGGCGAATTTTGCGCAGGTCGATATCCAGATTCTTCAGCACGTTGGCGGCCACGCCGCTGCCTTCTTTAATCAGGCCCAGCAGCACGTGTTCCGTGCCGATGTATTCGTGATTGAAGCGCTGAGCCTCTTGATTGGCCAGCTGCATGACTTTGCGAGCTCGATCGGTGAAGCGTTCGTACATGATTGCTCTCGTTTCTGAGTTGACTCATGCCCAGGGGTTGCAACCCTGGGCTTTCATTGACATTGATAAATTCCTTAAGCGGCTTTGGTGGTCGACGGCTGCCCTTTGACCGGATTAACCTTGATTGCTGTTTGATGGGTGATGGGCGAAGTTTGAAGTTGATTGAATTGGTCGTCCAAAAGTTGCCGTTCGCGTTGGATTTCGCTGCGCCATTTTTCGGCGCCGTCTAATGTCGTTATTCTACGCAGCCGTTCTGATGCCTCGGCCAGTTGACCTGTGCGGCGCAGCAGGCTGGCCAACATCAGTTGTGCATCCACGTCCTTTCCGTTGATGCCGATTAACTGCATGAGCAGTTGTTCCGCCTTAATCCAGTTCCCACTTAAGTATTCGCGTTGGGCGTGGCGAAACAAGTCCTCTGCGGTTTTGGCGGTTTGGTCGGAATTAAAACCCAACAACTGCCGAAACGACAGGATAACGGACGCCCCCCAAATCATTAACAGCAAAACCCATACCCCCAGCCGTTGCCAAGGATCGACCCATTCAGTCCAAACGAACGTGGACACAACGGCTAAGTTCAATAGCCAGGCGAAACCACAGCCGACCGCCAAACCCCACCAGGCTCCTGAAAACCAGAGCTGGGTAAGTCCCGGCCAAAGCGGCGTGAACCAGCGGGCCCAGCGCATGTCCCTAACTTCCTCCGTGATAACCGCTAAACTTCTTCCTTTGATCTGCATGTCGCTGGGGAATTCTAACCCCGGATTTAGCTCGCAGCAAGGCAAAATTATGGCTAGCTAAGTGCTGGCAAACGCTTCCGCCATGGCTCCGGGGGGCGGGGCACTTTGTGGTTGTCGAATTTGTGGCGCAGCGAATCCCAGTCGCAAGCATGCAAGTCAGGCCGTGCCGGCAACCATCCGATGCATTGCACTCCCGAACAACTGCGGCAGGCGAAAGTTTGAAGTCATTAACATTTTTTGCCGCCGGGGGTTAGGCCAACTCCGTCGCCGTCGCTGATCTCCGACATCAAAAAAAAACACAACAGAATTGGGCCACGCAACTGTTACAATCGTTGAAACCGAGCAAGAAACACCCAAATGCAGGAGCAAAACATGAAAGTCAATTTAGCCGTTGCCAATCAGGACAACACGGTGCAAGTGCCCCAGTGCCGACAGGCCGTTCTCATTCCCTCAAGCGTCACCAGCGCCATGCTGATCGACAACCAATACATTGAAATTGTGCAACCCGCCTGCGTCACTTTCGGACCCTGCGCGGAGGGATTGTCGATCGAACCGTTTACCGTCCAAGGGCCGGGCGACAATGACATCATCACCGTGGTTTGGATGGCCTGAACGAAAAATTACAGAACGTAAGTCCAAGAACGTCGCACCTCGCAGCGTGCGACGCCAAATAGGCTTCAGTGGACGAATTTTGACAATTTAGTAGATGGTGAGAACCATGTCGACAGCCATTAAAACCGTGCCGATCACCGCAGAAAATACCGAGTATTCCATCAATTTGGGCACCATCACCAACTTAACCATCGGGTGCCGCGAACAACTTGGCAACCTCCGCATCGCTTTGGAAAGCGGCCACGTCGCACCTCGCAGCGAGCCGTTTCTCGAAGTGAAGTACAGCAGCAAGCAATCGCTCAGTTTTACTCCCGCCGCCGATATAACGTTGTACATCGCCGCCGACACAACGGAAGTTGTCGCCGAAATTGTTACCAAGTAAAACGCCGCCGTCAGCGACGCCACGGGCACCCTGCAACTCCGGTTTAGGTCCCTCCCGCGTTGACGGCGGCCGAAAACAGGAGGATTGCCGCCATGAAACGTCAAAAGTATCCAATCATCGTGGATGGCGCAGTGCTGGTGCCAGCGCCGCTGAAGAAAAGCAAGCCGCCCCGTCAGCGAAAAGTCCGCGCAGCTCGGAAGGCGAAGCGCCGCTAACGCGTAACATTGCTCCGCCAAACATCACGTGGCTTCGGTCAACGTGCAATAGCCATCGATCCAAAGTATTAATCCAGCAACGTTAAAAATTGTCCGCCACCAAGAACGAATATGGAATACCAAGCTCAACGTGTCCATCTTTGTACCGCCAATGCCGACAAAGAAGCCACAGAACTGAATATCGACATCGACCCCCACGGCGAAATTACCGTCTCCGCCAGCCGCCCTCAAGATTGGCTCGTCGCCCTCGATGCTCAAGCGCACAAGCCGCGGCAATTTCCCATTCGGTTGCAGCCGGTGATCAACACCCAACCGCAGCCAGCGGCCCGCACAATTGCCGGCGTTCAGGTCCGCCGCAGACTTCCCCGCACTTCCTAACCCACGAATCCAACCATGACCATTCCCTTCGACGATGATATTTTCACCCTCGCCGACGGCGTGGAGCAAATCTCCATCGACTCGGCCGGCCCTTACCAGGCCATTGTCCGGAAAATTACTCGTGCCGAATCCGCAGGCTCGGGATTGCCCGACACCACGATTGTGTTCGTGATCGAATCCGCCGCCACGCCCACCGTGGGCGCCACCATCCAGCGCACCAGCGGCGAAACCTTCACCATCGTCAAAGCCGAGTTGCGATCGCACGAAACCCGCTGGGTCGTCTTCACCGGAACCCTGCCGGTTATGACGCAAAGCCAGCCCGAATTTCATACCATCAGCATCGCCGCGCCCAACACCGAGTACAGCCTGGCACTGACCAGCGTCAGTAATTTGAAAATCAATGGCCGCGACGCCACAAAAACTTTTCGCGTGGCCTTCGAGTCGGGCAAGGTCGCCGGCAGCGTGGAACCGTTCCATACGCTCCACGCCCACCAATCGCTGTCGTACAGCTTCAAACCGGCCCTCGACTTCACCTTGTACGTCGCCTCACCCTCCGGCGGCATCGCCCTGGAACTGGTCACCCAATAATCGGCCCGCCGTTGCCCACCCAAGCCGACGACTTGTCGTCGATTCGTCGCCCACTGCCCCCCGCTCTGTGCCCCAAAGGGGCAACCCAATATAGCCCAGGGCAAGTCCCGGCGCGCCGGGACGTCGCCCTGGGATACCGTCACCAAATAAACTAAAAGCCCCAACGGGGCGACATTGCCGCCACTCCGCCACTAGCATCCACCCCGCCCAAACTCGACAATGACAATCAAACTTTTTGCCACTCATCGTGCAGCGCCATGCCCAACACCGCCCCAACCAATCCGCATCCGCCCAACCCCGGCACCCAATCCGGCATCCTCCGCATTGTCGATGCCGAATCCAACCGCACCGCCGAAGGCCTGCGCGTCGTGGAAGATTACGTCCGCTTTGTCCTCAACGATCAACATCTCACCCGCCTGGTCAAACAGTTGCGGCATGATCTAGCAGCCGCCCTGCAGCGCATCCCCACCGCAAACCGCCTGTCCGCCCGAGAGTCGCAAGCCGATGTGGGAGCCGAACTCTCGGCGGCGGTGCAATCCAACCGCACCCAACTGGCCGACGTCGTCGCGGCCAGCTTCAAACGCATCCAGCAGGGCCTGCGCAGCCTGGAAGAATACGTCAAGCTGCTGCACCCCGCCGCGGCCGCGGAACTGGAGTCGCTGCGGTTCCGCTCCTACACGCTGGAACGCGCCGTAGGCATCACCGCAAATTCTTGCTCCCGGTTGGCAGAAACGCGGCTGTACGTGCTGATCGATGGCGGCCCCAACGAAACCGCTTTCGCCGCGTTGGCCCAATCGCTAACCGCCGCAGGCGTCCATGCCCTGCAACTGCGTGACAAGCAACTAACCGACCGCGAACTACTCGCCCGCGCCCGCAGCCTGCGCGACCTCACCCGCACCACGCCCACGCTGTTCATCATGAACGATCGGGCCGATCTGGCCGTGCTGGCCGGCGCCGACGGCGTTCACGTGGGCCAGGACGAACTCAGCGTGAAAGACGCCCGGGCGATCGTCGGCCCGCAGGCTTTGATTGGCGTTTCGACCCACAGCCTGGAGCAAGCCCGCCAGGCCGTGCTCGACGGCGCCAGTTACATCGGCGTCGGCCCCACGTTCCCCTCAACCACCAAATCGTTCTCTGCCTTCACGGGCATCAACCTACTCCACTCCGTCGCCGCAGAAATTTCTCTGCCCGCCTTCGCCATCGGCGGCATCACTCTGGAAAACATTCCCCAAGTGATTTCCTCCGGCCTCCACCGCGTAGCCGTCTCTGCCTCCATCACCGCCGCCCCCGATCCCACCGCCGCCACCCGCGCCATGTTATCGTACTTAGCCCCCGGCGAGTCGCCGGGGGCTAAATTATCTCCCTCTCCCACCGGGAGAGGGCCGGGGTGAGGGGTGTATCGTCTGGTGCCAAAGAGCCGCGCACGTCAGTAAGCGGTGCAATTTCCCCGACCGCTGGGAGAGGGTCGGGTGAGAGCGCAGTTACAAAGCCGGCGATGGTATCGCTGGTTGCCCACATTGCTCGCACACTTGGCGCGATGAATTCGCCGGGTGCTAAATAATCTCCCTCTCCCACCGGGAGAGGGCAGGGTGAGGAATGCCGAATAGCCGCGATTGCATAAAGCCGCGACCGTTGGTCGCGCTCCAATCCCACAACGCCCCCAATGCCATCCCTGGGTACCAAACAAATGCCCGCGGCTTAGCTCCGGCGTCCGGCCGGGGGTTCCCTCGCCCCAGCAACCGAGCACGACTGCCCCAACGGCAGTCGAGCGCAGGGCGGTAGACCGTATGAACACAGAGGGCACGGTGAGGGGTGCAAATGTAAAGCCGGCCCTAGCCCCGGTTGTCATACTGAAAAGATTAGATAAACTTATGCTGTGCTCAGTTGTACAGTATCCTTTTATTTCACATTCGGCGTATGCGTCAGTCTCTTTTATTTTGTGAACTTGAAGCTGATCAACCCAAAACAGAGCGCTCGTCGACAACATTTGCCGATAACCTGCGGCTGCCAGTGCACCGTTGGATTCGATTTAGTGCTGGTTTCTCCGGAGCTTGGGCGCAACACCTGATTCAAACCACTCGCAAGAATCTCGATGTCCGCGTGTTAGATCCATTCGCCGGATCAGGTACGACGCTCATCGCGGCGGAAAACGCTCGTGTCTCTGCATACGGTGTCGAAGCCCACCCGTTTGTATTCCGACTCGCAAGCGCAAAGCTATTGCATCGATCGAAAGCAGACGAATTCGCTAAATTGGCAAAAGCGATCCGCAATAGTGCTCAACATAGAAAGCCTTCAATCGAGGGCTATCCACAACTCATCCGAAAGTGCTTTACTGATGCAGCGTTGGGCGAGCTCGACTGCTTGCGGGCCGCACTAGAAGCGATGGACGACGGCTCACATGCTTCCCGCCTCGCATGGCTCACATTAGTAGGAATTCTTCGCGCCTGTTCGCACGTGGGAACGGCACAATGGCAATACGTTTTACCCAAGAAAAGAAAAAAATTCCCTGCAAGTCCGTATGCGGCGTTCGATGCTCTCAGTCGAGTCATGCTTTCTGACATGGCTAAGTCATCGGTAATCGACGGCCCACAAGCGAACCTCATCCAAGGTGATGCACGAGATTGTGGAGGCGTGCCCGACCAATTTGCTACGTTGGTAATTACATCGCCTCCGTATCCCAACAATTACGACTATGCTGACGCCACACGTTTGGAAATGTGCTTTCTGCGAGAAATCAATGGATGGGGTGACCTACAAGCGAGCGTACGCCGCTTCCTGATGCGCTCTTGTACCCAGCAGGTGCCCGAAAGCGCTGTCGATCTGCATGAGACAATTGCCGAACCTCTCCTCACACCGATCCGACCTCAAATCTCCGAAGTGTGTGACCGTTTGGCCAAAATCAGGTTGTCGAAAGGCGGAAGGAAAACATACCACCTTATGATCGCGACATATTTTCATGACATGGCAAGAACTTGGAATGCGTTGCGTCGCGTCTGCGACAGCCCAAGTCAAGTATGCTTTGTGATAGGCGACTCAGCTCCCTACGGCGTTTATGTGCCAGTTATTGATTGGATTGGTATGCTCGCAATTCGCGCAGGCTTCAAGTCATTCCATTTTGAAAAGACTCGGGATCGAAATACCAAATGGAAAAACCGGAAACACCGAGTGCCGCTTTGTGAAGGGCGGTTGTGGGTCGAAGGTTAAATCTTATGGCACACTCACCATCTCACCGCTTTGGCCAGATTATTGGGGACGCGCTGGAAACGGCTATTCGGCCGATCCTGCAAGCCGCCGCCACGGAGCTTGGTATGTATCTGGATGCAAAGGGAGAACGCAAGGTTCGCGGCTCAAAACGGAAGGTTGCCTGGATGGACGGAAAAGGCAATAGCCATGACCTCGACTACGTTTTTGAAGCCGGTGGAAACGACGAAGTAATCGGTTTGCCGAGAGCCTTTATCGAGATAGCTTGGAGACGATACACAAAACACTCAAGAAATAAGGCGCAGGAAATTCAAGGGGCAATTATTCCACTTGCTGAGAAATACAGCGACCAACACCCATTTCTGGGCGTTGTGCTGGGTGGCGTTTTCACGACGGGCTCACTCACTCAGCTTCGGTCGCATGGATTCTCAGTTCTTTATTTTCCCTATGAAAGCGTAATTAAGGCGTTTGCAATAGCAGGAATCGACGCTGGTTTCGATGAAGAAACTCCCGATCGGTCGCTCCTTCACAAAGTCAAGGCATATAAAAAACTCAAGCCGCCGCAGCGGGAAGGCGTTGCGCAGTCTCTTCGTAACCAACACAAAGCTGAAATCGACGAATTTGTATCGTCTCTGAAAACGGCCTTAACGCGGCAGGTTGCACAGGTCTACGTATTACCGCTTCATGGCCTTATCCGGACTCTCGATAGCATCGTCGACGCAATTATGTTTATCGAGGGTTTTGATGAAAGCAGTCCACATGACTCATTTACACGATACGAGGTTGGTGTTCGATACAATAATTCCGATGAAATTCGTGGACAATTTAAGGATAAAACCACCGCTATTACATTCTTGCGCGGAATGCTGTAAGACAGCCAAGAAATCGGCCCAAAAATCCGTTGAATCTCACGCGGATTTCAGATAGTGTACGTTTATATCGTACACACACTCCGCGCGCTAGAAAGCCGATACGCTGCCCTGAGAAAAAATGTGCCCACAGCCTACGGTCTGGAAATGTTCAACCCGCTAACCAATCGTCGTTTCGTGTTTAGGGCGTTTCATGCGTCACTGGCAGGCAGCAGGCGGAAGCCGCGGGAAGCTGTCAGCCGCCTGGGTCCGTCTTCCACCTTCCACTCCCTTCCCCCACGCTACCATGCCCGCCACAAGGGAAAGTTGCTGGAAAGATGTTTGGTTCACCACCCTATTTTTCCCGAGCATTACGTGCCCACACTTTCCCCCTGCGCTGCGCAAATTTTTTTTCGTCCGCCAAAAAATCGCTATATCCCTCGGGAAAATCCCCCCATCGCTGCAGGGCAGCGCGCGCCGGAAGGGAAACTTCGCCAACAATATCTCATTTATCTCGAGAATGTCGCACTCCGCTCACCACGGATGTTCCCACCCTCATTTCACACGCAAGCGCACAATCCGCGCCGCGCCTGCTCACTATGGATATTTCCCACCCTCATTTCACCTCCTCACCATTTTCGCCGTTTATGGTTTCTATTCGTTCATGGTTTAGCGTTGCTCCCCTCGGTCAGCAGTTGCGAAACCAGTTGCTCCATTTGCTCGGAGTAGCCGGGCTCGTAGCCGAACCACAGGGCGCGGATCACTCCCCGCCGGTCCAGCAGGACCGTCGTCGGGTAAACGAAGCCCCTCATGTCGGCCACGCTCGCCAAAACCTGGCGGTTGGCTCCGTCGGGGTCAACGTACGTCGGAAACGTCGCCTCGCGAGATTTAAGGAACTTTTCCGTTTCATCCTTCAGTTCCAATACGTTTTCCTGCGCGTGGCCACCGCTGGAAACCGAGATGAAAGCGAACTCCGGATTGCCCCGATTTTTGTCCCACAGTTCCACGAGGTGCGGAAATTCCTCCACGCAATAGCCGCACCAAGGTCCCCAATAGTTGATCAGCGTGACTTTGCCCCGCAGCGCTTCCAGCGATACGCCTTCGGTCGCGCCGGTCAGCGGCTGCAGCTCCAGCGCCGGCAGCGGCTGACTCACGCCCGGCTGATTGATCGCCTGCTGAAATTGAATGTGCGGCCTGAGATAACTCAGCCAAAGCACCACCAACACCGCGCCCACGGCCACCACGCCCCAGGTTCCCCATGCGGAACGAGCCGGCGGCGGCGAGTTTGGTTCCGATTGCATTTCGTCAGGCATGGCAGCCATTCGGTTCGGTTTTCGTGGCGAAGCGTTACGCAGAAGTTCCGTAGTAATGATACAATGTGGCCACCGTTCCGACACTCCCGCGGCAGTAAACGGGCACGAGCAAAGCAACCTTAATAATCGACGATTGTGGAATCTTATGCACATTGAAGTCGAGCAAAAATTTCCGCTGGAAGATGTCGCCGGGGTGGAGCGGCGGCTGTGCGCATTGGGCGCGCGAGAAGAAGATGTCGTCGAGCAAGTCGACCAGTATTTCAATCATCCGGCGCGCGATTTCGCACAGACCGACGAAGCCCTGCGACTGCGCAGCGTGGCGGCCGACAACTTCATCACGTACAAAGGGCCGAAACTCGACGCCACGACCAAAACCCGCCGCGAGATTGAACTCCCCTTGCCCTCCGGCTCTGCCATGGCGGCCGACTTCGCCCGGCTGCTGGAGTCGCTTGGCTTTCGGCCCGTGGGCATCGTGCGCAAAACCCGCCGGCGGTTTTCCGTCCCGTGGCAGGGAAAGTCGATCGAAGCCGCCGTCGACCAGGTGGACGGTTTGGGCCAATTTCTGGAACTGGAGCTATTGGCTACCGAAACCGACCTTGATGCCGCTAAATCTTCTATTGCTTCCCTGGCTTCCGCGGTAGGACTTTTTCGAAACGAACGCCGCAGTTATCTGGAATTGCTGCTGGCCGGCCGTGAAGCGACCATTGCAACCGCGACTCCCCTGCTGAGATAATAGCTTTTCGGGGCGGGAGTCGGGATTTTTGGCATTCGTCTGAAAATCACCTGGAACTCTGCTACGGGTGAAGTATGCGCCGTGCGCGGCTTTACAAGCGCCAATTGTATTTGGCCTTCGAGCAACTGGAACTACGCGCCATGCTATCGGTGGGCGCGGGAACCATTGCGCGGCCGCTCGTCGGCGCAGCATCAACGGGTTTGTCCGCAACAGTAAGTATGGCAAAAGTGTCGTCGTCCGTTCTCGGGCAGTCGGCAAGAACTGCGACTGCCGCGGTGGTAAAGCCGGCGGTTACCGCTTCTTTGCCAGGAGACTTAAATCAAGATGGCCAACTCGATCCGGGCGACGTGATTGCTATGGAGATGGCTTTGGTGGACCCGACCACTTATGCCAACAATCACGGTCTCACCTACCAGCAGTTAGTGACCCTGGCCGATGCCAACGGCGATGGTAAATTCACGAACGCCGATTTGCAATTTTTGTTGCAGGCGATCAGGAACCCGCCGAAGCCGCCACCACCCCCGCCTCCGACACAAAATGCAGTGCCGCTGATTATTCCCGCTGGGTCGAACGTGGCAGCCAGCGTGACGCCAGCGAATTCATCCACAGCGCCGCCTGCGTCGCAGGGTGGTGTCAGCCGCACTGCCGGTGTTTTTACCCCCTTGGGATCTGCCGAGGCGCTGTTGGCAGGTGGCGGGGGCGATTCGCAGCCGAGCCCGCCCACGGTGACGAACAACGGCCCGCCGATGCCGACGCGCTCGACAACCAGCGACATCGCATTAGTTGCCTTTGCTCCGCATCAATCTTCCGGCGGCGGCGATGCCGTGGAAAACATGCTCATGAAAATCGCCGACGTGGAAGAGCCACAGTTGCTGGCCATTGAATACGGTGATGAAGTGGTGAAACGGGAAGTGACGGTCCATAAAACCGTTGTGCCGTCGGTTCCCGCGGAACAGCCGGTGGTTGCGCCGCTGGCCGAAGCTCCTGTGCTTGCGCCCGTGGTGGAAAAGCTTACGGAGTTCCCGTGGCGCAGTTATGTATGGTTGTTGGCAATCCCAGCCGGCGCCGGGGTTGCGGCCGCCGCTTGGTGGATGTGTCGGCAGCGTCAACAAGGCAGCGGAAACGTGGGAACGCTGCTTCGTCGTTTGTGGTATTAAATCGAATGCTCGACAGTTCAACCCAATTGGAAGTGGGGCAAAAAGCACGCAGAGGTCAGAAAATACGGGACGCATAAGAAACTCAACTCATCAATCATTACCTTACAACATGTAGACGAAAGACACTCCGCAGCGACCACTCGTTGGAGAACAGCCATGTTACCCACACCTGATGAAACCACGCAGCTTGATGTTCGCCCGCCTAGCGACCTTCAACGGCCGCCTTCGAGCAGCGGAGGTGGAAAAATACAGGGCGCGACTGTGCCGCGCGATCATGATGGAACCGATCGAGCGCCGCAGGATTTTACCGTGGAGAAACCACCGGCCAAAATTGGCCGTTACGAGTGTCGCCAGCAAATTGGTTCCGGCACCTTTGGTGCGGTGTACTTGTGCTACGATCCGCAGCTGAAAAGGAATGTGGCCATCAAGCTTCGTCATCAGCGTACTTCGCCGCTGGATGAAAGCACGGCCGAATTGTTACACGAAGCGCAAAGCGTGGCCCGCTTGCGGCATCCGGAGATTGTCGCGGTTTTGGATACCGGCTGCACAGAGGATGGTCGGGGCTACATTGTTTATGAATATGTGGAAGGCAGTAATTTGAAGCAGCGCATCGATGCGGCTGATTTCACACGGGAGGACGCCATTGGCTGGATCGCTGAAACTGCCGATGCCTTGCATTACGCGCATTTGCAGGGGTTGGTCCACCGCGACATCAAGCCAGCCAATATTCTGATCGACCGTTCCAGCCATATCCGGCTGGCCGATTTCGGTTTGGCGAAATTGGACGATAGTTTTTTCACCGACGACGCAGGCCGCGTGTTGGGCACGGTGGCTTATATGAGCCCGGAACAGGCCGATGGGAAATCGCACTGGGCGACGTCGCAATCGGACATATATTCGCTGGGCGTGGTGTTGTACGAGCTACTGTGCGGCCGGCGGCCTTTTAATTCGGAAAGTTCGATCGATTTGCTGGAGCAGGTGAAGTTCCGCGCGCCGCCGCCGCCGCGTACCATTCACGACGATATTCCCAAGCCTTTGGAGCAGATTTGCCTGCACGCCATGGCCAAGGAGCCGGCCGACCGGTTCACCACGGCGGCCGATATGGCGGCGGAGTTGCGCGCTGTTTTAGCCGGGCCGCCGCGACGCCGCAGCGCATTGCATTATTTAATTGCCGCGTTGGGGGCGATGGCTTTAATCGTTGCGGCCGCCATGTGGATCCTGCACAGTCGGCAAATGGATCGTACTGATGAAGAAACGATGGTGCCCAGCAGCGCTTCCAGCGCCGCGCCGGCGGTTGCCGTCGCTCCCAAGCCGCCCGAGCTGGAAATTTTATTGCAACGGAGATTACAGGCCGACGAATTTGTTCTACTCAGTCCCAAGCAAACGCCGATTTACACGGGCGACAAAGTGCAACTGCACGTGAAGCTCGACCGGCCGGCCTATGTCTATTTGCTCTGGTACGACGCGCACGGCAAGCCCACGCTTTTGTGGCCGGCCTCCGAGGCGGATTTGGGACAGCAACACGTGGTCAAGGAAGTTTGGAGTCCGCCGGGCGCAGAGCAAAACGGGTCGACCAAATGCTGGCCCGTGGAGGGAGATCCCGGCGCGCAACTGGCGTTGGTTGCCACGGCTGAAAAACCGTTGTCGGCCGTGGACCTGGATCAATTTGAGCATCTCACCTTTGTGCTGAACGACGAATTGACGCGCCCCAGGCAAATGCTGGAGTTTGTCCATCCGGACTTGGCGTTGGTTGCGAATGCGCGCGGCCTGGGAATGAACCCGATCGTAACGACCAAGCGCGCCGTCCAGGCTTTGGAGCCGGAATTAGATTCTCGGTTTAGCACCTATCGCGGTTGGTTGTTCTTTGAAGAAGGGACAAAACCGTGACTAGGGTGCCGGACCACGAGTCGCCGCGTCGCTGGCGGTTGGCCGCGCAGGCCGCTTGGGCTCTGAGCTTGTGCGGACTGTGGCTGATGGTCGGCGTCCTGCTCGCCGACATGCCACCGGCCGACGTGCGATTAGCGAACGACCTGTACCACGCTGGCCAATACCGTCAGGCCGTGGACATGCTCGACCAATTGCTGGAACCGCGCGCGGCCGCCAACCTTTCTGAGCCGATTTTGATTTCCGCGCTGGATTTAGCGGTGGAAGTCAATCAAGCTTCAGGCCGTTTTGATGTGGCGCTCCAATATGCGCGTCGCCGCGAACAGCTGTTCGATCGTCAAACGCAAGACTCACCCGCCAAACTGAATATTCAACGCCAGACCCTGGCACTCACGATGGCTGATTTGCAAATGGCATTGGATCGGCCAGCAGAAGCTGAAAAATCCCTGCGCGCGGCGTTCGCGCTGCCGGAAGGCGCGCGGCTAAACGACCCAACGTGGGAAGCCGACGTTCAAGTTCGTCTGGCCCGGGCAATTGCTGCCCAAGAAAGCGCCCATGGCCAGGCGATTGCCCAACAACGTGCTCAACAACAGTGGACCTTAGCAGAATCTAATGCCAGCCAGGCCGTTAGCGGTTGCCTGCGTAGCCGTTCGGAAGCGAAGCAATTGTTGACGGCAACGAAATTGCAGACTGAATGTTTGTTGGCATTGAACCGCGCAGGCGAGGCGGCTGCGCTGGTTGATCGTTTGTTACGCGATGGGCTGCCAGACCGGGATGAAAAATCACGGATTGATTTGAGTGATGAATTGGCACAATGTCGCCATGCGGAGCACAATTACGCCGCGGAACGCACGGCTTTAGAACAAACACTGGACTGGCAGCAACAGGCCGATCACAGCGAACCAACCGTCGCACAAGCTGCGCTTTTCAATCGCTTGGCCCAAGCACTGCAAGCGTTGGGAGAAGATGCGCATGCTGTAGAGAAATGGAAATCGGCGGCAAAACTGTATCACGAACTTTTAGGCCAAGCGACCGACGATTCCGGCAAGGCGAATAGCAAACCCGAAGCAAAATTCCTCGAGCTGCAATGTCTTCAGGGACTGCAAGAAATTGATTTGCGGTTGGGCGACTGGTCGGACGGCGTGCAAATCTCACGACAATTGCTCCAACGATTAGAACCGCGGCTGCGGTCTGACGATCCGGCCCTGATTCGCGCCCAGACGGCGCTGGGAGCGTTTTTGGCCAAAACCGACGATTGGAACGCAGCCCGGCCCCTCTTGCAGCAAGCGGCCGAGTTTTGGCGCGCTCGTATTCCCCCGGCACCCGCGGAGTTGGCTGGAACGCTGGTAAATTTGGCGGAAATCGCCCGTCAAACCGGCAGCTTTGCCCAAGCTCAATCGCTGTTGGAAGAAGCGCTCGCGTTGTATCGCACGGCTCTGTCGCCGGACGACGTCAAATTGGGCGATACGCTTTCGAATTTGGCGGCAGTGCAAAACGCTCGAGGCCAATTCTACGAGGCAGTGACGAATTTCCGGGAAGCGGAGTCAGTTTGCCGCGCTCTGGCAAATGTCGATAACCCTCGTGCGGAAGAATTGCTGGGCGCTACGCTGCTCGATTTATCGATGTTATACAAAGCACAGCGACAGTTCGATGCCGCCGCGACAACTTGCGAGCAAGCACTGGCTCTGGCGAAAAAACGGCATCCTTCAGATACCAATCTTGCGCTGTTGCCGTTTCACATTGCTTTGGCGTCCCTCTATTTGGCCGAAGATGTTTCGCCGCAGGATGAATCGATGGTTCCAGTATCGCAAGAGAACCAAGTCAATCTTTCCAGCGATCAGCCCGTAGGCGCGGTCAACGCGGCGCTACAACAAGCCGATTCCCATATTCATTCCGCGCTTGATCTTTGCACCCTGCATCATTTGCTGCAAAAGCCCGCCGCAGCCAATGTGTTGCATCTGGCAGCTACGCTGCAATATCGCCGGGGTGATTTGAACGCCGCGCAAGAAACGTGGCAATCGGCGCTGCAAATCGCCCAGCAAAATGGCCAAACCGCCGTGGCCTTTCGCTGCTTGAGTTATTTGGGCCAAGTCGCCGTCAAACAAGGCAAGCTCGACGAGGCGGAAGCCATTTCGCGCCGCGCCGTCGCATTGCAGGAAATCGTTCAAGCTTACCCCGCCATGCACTACATGGCGCTGGTGAACCGTGCCCAGGTGCTCCGCAAACTGGGACGCAAGGACGAAGCCTTGGAGTGTTTGCAGGAAGCGGTGCGGGTCATTGAATCGCCACGTGCAGAAACCACGGGCGGCGAGGCGAAACGGGCCGTATATTTTGCACAATTTTCAGCGGCGTTTGATTTGTTGGTCGATTGGAGCGTGGAGGAAAATCGCTGGGACGATGCGCTGAGTTATGCCGAGGCAGGCCGCAATCGAACTTTTCTCGACGAGATGCGAGCGGTGGGCGTTGATTTGCGAGCCTCGCTACGGGGCACGCCCCAGGAACACTTGCTCGATGACGAAAAGCAAATCTTGTCGCAATATCATGCACTGCAGGCCAAGGCGATCGAGCGGCTTGCTTCTGAAGACGACGCTGGAGCCGCGGCCAACGCAACAAATCAGTTGCCAAACCAGACCAGCAAAGCAGAATCATTAAGCAATTCCGTAGACAATTCTGCCAGCGACTCGGCCGAGTTGGCACGCCGCTTGGCCGAATTGCGCCGACAATATGCAGATATCCAAACAGCCATCCGCGACGCAAGCCCTTTTTATCGGGAATTGCTCTTGGGCAATCGCGGTTTGCAAGCGTGGCCCGTCGTCAAGCCCCACGTGTTGTCTTCCGACAGCGTCATGCTGCTTTATAATCTCGGTCAAACCGGCGGACACTTGTTTTTGATCGATGGCAATTCGAACTTGCACAATGCTTCCATCGATCACACCGCTGTGGAGAACGCCGGCGATTCCTACAGTGGCAATGCTTCAAACAGCAAGAGCGAGGTCACGCACTACTGCCTGACGGTATCGCCGGAGCAATCGTCGCGGTTGGGCATTCCGCCCGGTCCGCTGTCGCGCCAAGCGGCCGCCCAATTGGTGTTCCGTTACGTGACAACGCTTTGCGAACCCGAGCAAACGCGCGGCGCCAATCGTGGTTTGGGGGCAAAGGCCATCACGAGCGCTAAGTATGCCGTGGGACCGATTGAGCAAACGATGATTACCGACATCCTCGTTCCGCCGCCCGTGCGCGAAGAATTGCATCGCCTCAATCCACGGTATATTACCGTGGTTCCCGATGGAGCGCTGGACCAGCTTCCGTTGGAAGCATTATGTGTGTCCGTGGATCCGCCTCGTTATTTGCTCGATGAACTGCCCCCCATCGCTTATGCACCATCGGCGATGATTTTGGCGGCAATTGCGGAGCGCAAATCTCCAGACAGTGTGAACGATTATTCCTTGCTGACCGTCGGCAATCCGCGCTATCCAGAAATTGATCCGGCGGTTAGTCGCTCTTCCAGCGACGTGGCCTTGGCCGATTATATGGCCGCGGGGGGCACCCTTTCGCCCCTCCCCGGCACATCGACCGAATGCCGCAAGGTTGCCGCCGCCCTGCGCTCCGCAGGCGTGAGTAATGTGACCACGCTAGAAGACAGCAAGGCCTCGGAACTTAATGTGCGCGAGCAATTATCTGGTCGGCGGTTTGTGCATTTGGCGGCGCATGGCCTGGTCGACCAGCAATATCAAAATTTATTCGGCGCGCTGGCGTTAACACAGCCGGAGAATTTCCAGAACACTACGACCGAGAACGATGGCTTTCTGTCGCTGTTCGAAATCTATGGTCTGCCGCTGGGAGACTGCGAATTGGTTGTGCTCAGCGCCTGCCAAACGAACGTGGGCCCGGATCGTCCGCTGGAAGCTGGTTCCACCATGGCTCGGGCGTTTTTGGCGGCCGGAGCGCGACGTGTGGTGTGCAGCCATTGGGATGTCGATGACGAGTCGACGTCAGAACTGATCGGCGCCTTCGCAGCCGGCTTGGGCGAGGCGCTCCGTGCCGGTCAAAAACCAAATTACGCCGTCGCCTTGGCCGAGGCCCGAAAATACGTGCGGGGACAATCCAAATGGTCGTCGCCATATTATTGGGCGCCATTTGTACTAATGGGCCCGGCAAGATAAGGCGGAGGCATTCTTCGCAATGGTATTCAAAAGGGCCGGAGATTGCCGCATTTCACGGTATTTTCATAGGCGGGGATCAAACGAAGCCTAAGTAGCGTCTATAATCGTATAAGTGGACAGTGGCTTAAACTACCGTCCCCGCTCGACTGCCGTTAGGGCAGTTAAGCAGGATTGCTGGCAGCGAGGAACACCAAGTGGCCACAGGAATTGCATCGCCAGATTCCGGTTCTAGGCCGACGCCGCAAAAGCCAGGCGGCAAATCATCTGTCGGCAAAGCTTCCCATCGCGACCAGTTAATCGATGGGCAGTTGCGTCGAACCCGCAGTCGGGTGAAAGCCGTGGAAGTTGCCGTCGGGCTGATGACATTGGCCGTGGCGGCTTTGGCGTTTTTCCTATTGGTGGTGGTGTTCGATCATTGGGTGCTTCACGGCGGGCTGAGTTCTGCGGAGCGGTTTTTTCTGTTTGGAATGCTGATCCTCGGCGCCGGCTATTGGTTGGCGACCGCCGTTTTGCCGGCGGTATTTGGCCGGGTGAATCCGATTTACGCGGCGCAAACCATTGAACGCAGCAAGCCCTCGCTTAAAAACAGCCTGATTAACTTTTTACTGTTTCGCAAGCAACGCAACAGCCTCCATCAAGTGGTTTACAACGCGCTGGAGGAACAAGCGGTTACCGACCTTTCCGGCGCTCACGTGGAAAGTGCCGTCGATCGGACTCGTCTGATTCATTTGGGTTATGTGTTGATCGGCTGCGTGATTGCTTTCGCTGTATACTTTGTCTTTTCGCCTAAGGATCCTTTTACCACGGTTCAGCGCGTTGTTTTGCCGTGGGTCGATGTCCCGGCGCCGGCGCGCGTCAGCATCCTCGACATTCGGCCGGGCAATACCACGGTCTTTCGCGGCCAGCCGGTGCCAGTTTCCGCCGAAATTCAAGGTTTGGGCGGCGACGAAAATGTCAAGCTGTTGTACACCACGGCCGATCGCCAAATTGTCGACCAGGCAATCGAGCTGCACGTGCCGGAGGGTTATCGCCACACCGGTGTTCTGCCGGAGAGTCAGGAGGGCATTCAGCAAGACGTTGATTATCGAATCGAGGCGGGCGACGCCGTTAGCAGCATTTACCATGTGCATGTGGTGCCTGCGCCAACAATTGTCGTGGACCGTGTCGATTACAAGTATCCGGCCTACACTCGGCTCGATTCAGTCACGGTGCCGCACCGCGGCGATTTGAAGGCGCTGGAAGGCACGCAGGTCACCATTCATGGCGCGGCCAATCAGCCGATTAAATCGGCTTCGATCGATTTTAACTGCGACGGCAAATCTGACGGGGCAATGAAAGTCGACGGGCAGGACGCCACGATTTCGTTCATCCTGTCGCTGAACGATGCCCGCACCGCGCCCCGATACGACAGTTACCAGTTGCAGATCGTCAATATGCAAGGGCTGGAAAATCCCGAACCCATCAAGCACGGCATCGAAGTGGTGCCCGATCTGCCGCCCGAAGTGGCGTTTTTGGCCCCGCAACAAGACGAAATCTCGGTGCCCGTAGATGGCAGCGTCGTGCTGGAAGTGCGCGCGATCGATCCCGACTTTGCGCTGAGCGGCGTCAAACTGTTGGCCAAAACCGAGCGCGGCGCGCTGGTCGATCAAGCGTTGTTGCCCGATGCGCCGCACGTAGGTCCGTTCAACGGAAAATATCAATTTTCACCTGCGAAGTTGGGTTTGAAAGAGGGAGACATCGTGCGTTATGTAGCGGTGGCGGACGATAACAAAACGCCGCAAGCCAACGAATCGACGTCTTCAGAGCGGCGGATTCGTATTGTCGCGGCCGAAAATGCCAACCCTCGGCAACAGGCTGATCCGCTTGCGCAAAACGACGCGCCCCAGGATCAAACGAAAGCACCGTCTGATGTGCGCAACGACGGCCGAGTACAAAATCAAGGTCAGGGAAACCGCGCTTCCAAAAATGACGATTTGCAACCGCAGAATCCCCCGAATGAAAAGCAGCCTGACAACGGCGATAATCAGCAGAACAATCAAAACAATCAACGGCAGAATGAAAACGATTTGGATCATGGACAGCAGTCCAACCATCAACCCCAGCTTCCGAACGCCGACAAAAATCCCGGAGATCAAACCGCAGCGCCGCTGGCCGACAAGCCGCGGCCGCCCCAACAGCCGGGTAACAAAAACAATCCGCAAAACGAGCAGCGCCCCCAAGACAACGAACCACGCCGCAACACGCCTCAAAATTCCGACGCACAACAACCAAACCCGGAAAAAAACGACGCCCATCAACGGCCCAATCAGTCCAACGATCAGTCGTCGAGCAACGATCAACAGCAAACCAGCAAAGATAATCAACCGGGGAACAACGACAATCAGCAGAAGAACAAAGATCAGCAGCAAGGGAATCAAGGCGGCAATTCACGCGGCGGACAGAGCGGAAAAAGCGGATCGCAACAATCGGGCGCCGGTTCATCGTCGGGCGCTCAGGATCAATCGCAATCAGAACAAAACGGAGCACAAAGCGGAACGCAATCCGGAAAACAAAGCAGCGACGGCTCGCAGAACAATCAGGGTCGTTCCGGCGATCGTTCGTCCTCGGCTGGTGGCCAAGAGCAATCCTCGGGGCAGCCGAACAAGAGTGCTCCGGTTCCTTCCGACGGAAGCGACGACGGCAAGGGCGTGGAACGCATCCTGCAGCGCTTTGAAAAGCAGGAATCGCAGCCCGGCGCCAATCAACAGGGCCAAGTGAATGATCGCAAACAAAACGGAAACGTCGACAAGCAGCAGCCCGAAAAGCAATCGTCCGATCAGCCCCCGTCCAACAAGCAAACCTCTGACAAGCAGCCGACTGATGAGCAATTATCTGAGAAGCAATCCGACCAAGCCGGTGCAAAGAACGATCAAGGGGAACAACACAAAAACAATGACAAGCAGGAACAGGCTGGCGCGAAACCATCCGGCGTGAATGAATCGGCCAGCGGAAAATCCGACAAAGGCGAATCCGAAAACGACGGCAAATCGAATGCTCAGCAAGGTAACACCGACAATCAGAATCCAAATTCACAAACCGGCGGCGATCAAACTTCTGGAAACAGTTCCAAACCCGAAAACGGGCAAGCTTCCGCCAATAATCAGCGGACCGATGGCGGGCAGCCCACTGGAGACGGCGAAAAGTCTCAGCAGGGACCGCAGACTGAAAATGGCCAGAAGTTAGACGGCCACAAACCTGATAGCCAAAAGAACGATGGTGGGCAGCCACGCAAGGAAAAATCATCCGATGCCCAAGGCTCGAAATCTGGCAGCCCATCGCCAGCGAACAACGGTGGCCAGAGTGAACAAGGCCAGAGCGAAAAGGGCCAAGGCAAAGACGGACAGAACAAAGAAGGACAGAACAAGGACGGCCAGAGCAAAGAAGATCAAAGCAAAAACGAGCAGGGCAAAGACGGACAAAGCACAGACGGACAGAAATCGGGCGACAAGTCGCCATCCAATGGAGAGAATCAATCGACGTTGGAAAAATCGAATTCGCGGACTGAAGACGGCCAGCCACAAGGGAAGCCGTCAGAAAAATCGTCCGACGATAACGCCACCCGTTCGCAGCAATCGCAGCCCGATACTTCCGCTGGTTCGCCAAGCAAGTCGGGCGACAGCCAAAGCAAAGATCAGCAGCAAAGCTCTCCCACTGGGCAGCAAAATGGGCAGCCCCGCGAAAAGCCCTCGGGCGACTCCAACAAGCCGAACGATTCGTCATCTTCGGACGCACAATCGTCCAGCAACAGTCAGCGGCCCTCGAACACGCGCGGGCAGCAAGACGGCGATCGATCGGGCAATGGTGGCCAAGGGGGCGGACAAGGGGCCAACAGCCAAGGCAAAGGCAGCGCCGGCCAGAACACGCCGTCAGACCAAGGCGCCGGCAAGTCGGAAGAACCTGGCAAGGGTGAGTCATCAGACAAGCCCGGGGGAGATCAAAAATCGGATCGGCCTACGGCCCAGGCAGGAAATCAAAAAGGTCAAGGCTCTTCCAGCGGCACGCCCAACAACGGGGAATCCAAGTCCAGTCCGGAATCCAAATCGAATTCGGATTCGCAAAATAAAAACGAATCGAGCGATGGCTCCGCGAACGGCGGCCAGCCGAGTTCCAATTCGGACTCCAGCTCTGCTTCCAATTCGAAGTCCAGCAGCCATTCGCAAGCGAAGCCCACGGGCCAGCGCGAAAATCAGTCGGATCAAAAACCGAACGAGCAACCGAAATCGGACGATTCGCAACCGGCCCCTTCGCGATTTACTCCCAATGCGCCGCAGCGGGAAGACCCTGCCTATCCGCATCCGCCTTCGCAGGGCGCGGCCAATGGAATGGGCGGATTGGGAAACGGCGACAGCGGCGCTGCGGCGGATGGTCCGCAAACCAAGCCTGATAATGCCAACTTGGATTACGCCAAAAAGGCCACGGAGCTGGCGCTGGAGCACCTGAAAAACGCGATGAAAAACGGCCAAGAAGGGAACGAGTTGCTGAAGAATTTGGGTTGGACGCGAGCCGAGGCCGAAGATTTCATCAAGCGTCAGGAGCAGCGGTTGCAAGATGCCCAGCGGCCCGATCCGAACGATCCGGCGCGGCGGGAGGCGGAAGACGCACTGCGCAGCCTGGGGTTGCGGCCCGACCGCACCGATCGCTCCGGCAATACGATCACCAGCGACGAGCAGCGCGGCCTGTCGAGCGGGCGCCACACCACTCCGCCGCCGGAATACATGGAACAGTACAAGGCTTACAGCCAGGGAATTAACAGCGGCAAGTAACTGGACCGTGGCCAGTGGTCGGTGGCCTGTTGCCGGTGTAGAGTAAGACGAATTATGGACTCTGCGCCGCGTTATCTTGTGCCGTTTCATCCCAAACGGGTGCCGCATCATTTTGCCGACGTGCTGATTATTGGTGGCGGGCTGGCCGGTTTGCGGGCGGCTAATGCCGTGGATCCCCTGCTTTCGGTGTTGGTCATCACCAAGGAAACTTCGCGGCAATCGAACAGCGCGTACGCACAAGGCGGCATTGCCGGAGTGCTCGACCCGGAAGATCGCTTTGAAGATCATATTGCCGACACGCTGACGGCCGGCGGCAAACTGTGCGACCGGGCCGTGGTGGAAATGGTGGTTCGCGATGCGCCGGAGCGAATTCGCGAGTTGATCGAGTGGGGCACGCACTTCGATGTGGAAGCCGGCGAGCTGGCCTTGGGGCGCGAAGGGGGCCACAGCCACGATCGCATTGTGCACGCGCTGGGGGACGCCACCGGCAAGGAAGTGATGCGGGCCGTCATCGCCCACACCGCCGGATTGCCCAACGTGCAAATGTGGGAAGACACATTCACGATCGATCTGCTCACATTCGAGGGGAACTGCCGCGGCGCGCTGGTGTGGAATGCCGAACATGGCAAAACCCTGGTCTGGGCCAAACAGACGATTTTGTGCACCGGCGGCTGCGGGCAAGTGTTTCGCGAGACGACGAATCCGGAAGTGGCCACCGGCGACGGGCTGGCCATTGCATGGCGGGCGGGCGCGGAACTGCGCGACATGGAGTTCATGCAATTTCATCCCACGGTGTTGTATATTGCCGGCAGCAGCCGTAATTTGATTACCGAAGCCATGCGCGGCGCGGGAGGGCAATTGACTGATCGGAACGGATACCGCTTCATGCCCGATTACGATCCGCGCGGCGAATTGGCCCCGCGCGACGTGGTAAGCCGAGCCATAGTTTCGCAGATGGAAAAAACGCGGCATCCGAATGTGTATTTGGATATGAGCCATTTGGATCCGGCCGTGGTTCGGGCCCGGTTTCCCGGCATGGCCGCCATTTGCGCCGAGTTTGGATTGGACATCACGCGCGATCCCATTCCCGTGCGTCCGGGAGCGCATTACATGATCGGCGGAGTGACGGTGGATTTGTCGGGCCACACCACGCTGCCGGGCTTGTGGGCGGCCGGAGAAGTGACTTCCAGCGGATTGCACGGCGCCAATCGGTTGGCGTCGAACAGTTTGTTGGAAGGATTGGTGTTCGGCACGTATGCCGGGGCGGGCGCCTCGGAAGCAGCGGCGCGCGTGCCCGACACGTTCCAAGTGCTGCCGCTGGAAAATCCGCCGGTGGTCGACGGGGGCGAGCCGTTGGATTTGGCCGACATCCGCAATTCGCTGAAAGCGTTGATGTGGCGATCCTGCGGCGTGCGGCGCGATGCCGAACATTTGACCGCCGCCGCGGAAGACATCGACCGGTGGTGCCGCTACGTGCTGCCCCGGCAGTTTACCGACCCCAAAGGCTGGGAATTGCAGAATATGCTCTCGATTTCGCGATTGATGATTCGGGCTGCCTGGCGGCGGGAAGAAACCCGCGGCGTACACGTACGGACAGATTTTCCCGCGACGGACGATGCCCACTGGCAGCGGCACCAGGCGTTTCGACAGAGCGTTTAACCGAAAATTATTTTGCGGCGGCCTGTGCGAAGAACGACTTGCAGCGCCACGCCAACGAACGAGACAGAACGCGACAGTGTATTTATGTTCACTATTTCAAGGCGTGCGCGGGTAGGTACGGTGGATGATGATGCGATTGGGCGGAAATGCATCGCAGGAGTCGCTGCCACAGCCAGGGTTGCCCGCGCTTGATTTGGGAAGTTTTTGTCGATGACAAATCGTCGCTTAGTGATTCAAACGGTGGGTGCACTTACGGTTTGTGCGGTGTTGGTGGCGTTTTGCTATGTGGCGATTGATCGCAGCGTCGCCCTGTGGGCTGACAATCATCCGTGGCTGTCGCCCGCTTGGATCTCTAATTCGCCCGATGTAATCATTGGCATGGAGGTTGTGGCTCCCGTGCTGTTGGTTTTGGCAGCAATTCGGCGACTTTGGGGACCGTGGCGACGGTGGGAGGCGATGGTCGCGGTGCTGGCCCTAAACGTGCTGGCGATGTTCATTTTGAAGCAAGGCCTGAAATGGATTTTTGGACGGCCCTGTCCCAAATTTTGGCTGGCCTACGAGCACTCCGTCATCGAAAACGCTGCGGCCTACCAATTTCATTGGTTCCAAGGGGGTCGCTCGCCGTACGATTCCTTCCCCTCAGGCCATGCGACCATCGCATGCGGGTTGGTGGCCCTGATGTGGGTGTTTTGGCCAAAGTGGCGGTGGCCGGCGGGGATCGTTTTGCTGGCGCTACTGGTTTGCCTGGTGACAACCAATTATCACTACGTGGGCGATGTGATTGCCGGCAGTTGCCTGGGCTGGCTCGGCGGCTGCTGGACCGCGCGCTTCCTGCCGAACTGGATGAAGCCGGAAGCGAATGGATCGACGATTCACGATTGAAATTCTCTCAGCCGGAGTTTGCCGATGCAGGTCATACAATGCGACGCAAAGTGGGCCGACCAAATCCTGGCAATCTTCAACGACGCCATTGCCAACACCACGGCACTCTACGATTATCACGCCCGGACAATGGATTCGATGCACGCCTGGTTCGACGACAAGCGGAAGGGCAACTATCCGATCATCGGCGTCGTGAACGAAGCGGGCCGGTTGATGGGATTTGGCACGTACGGCGTGTTTCGAGTGCGGCCGGCTTACAAATACACGGTGGAACATTCGCTCTACGTCGATGCCCAGTTTCGCGGGCAGGGGGTGGGCAAACTATTGATGCGCGAGATTATCGCGGCGGCCCAAGGGCAGAATTACCACGTGCTGGTTGGCGGAGTCGATTCGCAGAACGCTGTCAGTATTGCGCTACACAAGCAGTTTGGGTTTACGCACTGCGGGACGATTCGCCAGGCGGGTTTCAAATTCGGCCGCTGGCTCGATTTGGATTTTTACCAACTGATTTTGAAAACGCCGGAGAAGCCGGTGGATGGGTGAGAGCCTGAGTTTCAGATAGCGCGCACGGCTAGCGCCTCGCGGCTAAACGTAGTTCGCGGTGACGAAAGCAATCTACCGTGTGGTCGTTGACCATGCCGACGGCTTGCATGTGCGCGTACACGACCGTCGGGCCCATGAATTGGAAGCCGCGCTGCTTCAGGTCTTTCGACCAGCGCAGGGCGACATCGTCGTACGGCGGAACTTCCTTCATGCTGCGGAAGCGGTTGACGATGGGTTGGCCGTCGACCCAGCGCCACATGTATTTGGCGAACGTGCCGAACTCGTCGCGCACTTCCAGAAATCGCTGGGCGTTGTTCACGGTGGCTTTGATTTTGGCTCGATTGCGGACAATGCCGGCATCGGCGGACAGCCGCTTGAGATCGCGCGCGGTGAAGCGAGCCACTTTGTTGAAATCGAAGCGGGCGAAGGCGGCGCGAAAGTTTTCGCGCTTGTGCAACACACAGCGCCACGACAGGCCCGCCTGAAACGCTTCCAGAACGAGGAATTCGAACAGCTTGCGGTCGTCGTGCAGCGGCACGCCCCATTCGGTATCGTGGTAGGCCACGTACAAAGGGTCATCCAGCGGCGGCCAGGGGCAACGAGCGAGTGCGGTCATGAGGAACGAAGAATGGGAAGTGGTGATTGGTTAGGAGTGAGTGGGGAAAGAGAGTGACGGACGAGACAGGGTATAGCCGCGATGCGCCAGCGGAGCGCTCGGCGAAGATTAGCTTGGATGTTGTCTTATCCAGTATTCGCGGAAGGACCGCAAACGAGGAAGCGATTCAAGATCTCTTTGCCGACCGGCCGCTGCCTTGCTGGCGATGATGTCGTCGATGTGGCAAACTGGAAAGCCTTCGACATTGACGTGTCGCTGCCAGGCGTCTTGGAACTGTTCGATTCCGTCGGGCGCGAAGATCAGATCGAGATCGAAGGGGCCATTCTTGAGTTGGACGAAGTCTTTGCCCTGTTCGATTTCGGCGGCTTGCTGATCGCTCAGCGAAAAATTTAATTCGCGCAAAGCCAGAATGAGAGCGCGGCAATTTCCTTCCTTTTTTTCGACGTACAGATCCGCATCTTGTGTCGTGTCCGGAAAGCCTAATAGAATTGCTCCGGATTTTCCAATAAATAGGAACCTTATGCCGTGCCGTGCGAAAACATCGCGAATTTCCTCAGCCTGACGATATTCAAACACGCCCATAACCGAGCCAATCAGGTAAGTTTTGTTCGCACCATTGCCGATAGTCTGCCAGCGAATCGAAGGCTCGAAACGCGACATCGTCCAGCACAGGCTTATGAGTGCGAATGAATGCGTATTTGAAGCGTTCGCGCAGGGGTCTGGCCGCCGCCGCCGCAAAGTCTGCGAAGTCTGCGGTTGAAATTGAGGAGGTTGTCGGGACTAGATTGGGTAGGGGCATGTTTCGCAGCCGGTAAGAGAAGCGGATAAAAGAATTGTATCACGTCGGAGGGCGATCCAAACCGTAGTTTTTTGCGTAGGGAGTTGGTCTGGACAGATTAGATTCTGGAATTGTAAGTTCTTGGGCAGACAGTGGTTGAGCCCAGCACGAGATATTCGTCGGTGCTTCACTAGCCAGCGGAGTATAAGCGCCGTAAACTACTGCCGGAATTAGT